>JADIML010000237.1 GCA_017694765.1 Candidatus Scybalomonas excrementavium | reverse complement strand
ATACCCTTAAAAAAGTTGTCTAACAAAGTGTTGACAATCCATACTTTATATCTATTTAACACACTATGTATAAAGGAGACATGAACTTATGAAAAAAATGAAAAAATTTATTTGTTACACATTACTTTTGGTCTTATGTTTACAAACGAATTCTACCCTATCTTATAAACTATCTACAATATACTATACTATTCCATACTGTGATTTAGAAATGAAAGATAGCTAATTATGATTTTATATCTTCCATAACTTTCTTTTCTGTTTTATTGCTTTTTTTACATTTTCATCCTTATAAAACTCAGCTATATAAGAGGATTGTAAAAAATATTTATCACAATTTTTTTTATACTCCTCTTTCTTATCCTCGCTCTTAGCTTCTAACATCATTTTTCCATAACACCATCCGATATTATAAATTATACGACACATACTATGCCCTTGGCTATATAACATCTCTGTAAATATACATGCTTTACTTTTCTTGATAGAATTCTTATATTCACCTATTAAACCATATACTTGTGATAGATTATATAACAATGACTTATATATTCTTGTGCCTGCTAACTTATAGAAATTTTGAAAATATCGCTCTAATTTTTGATACCAATGTAATGCTTCTCTATAATTTCCACTTTTATGATAAGAGCCTCCAATATTCATTAGCAATACAAGCTCTTCTATCGTGAAAAAATAACTCCACTCCTTAGTTCTTATTTTATCAATATCTTTTACTGTTAAGGCTAAAATATCAAATATTTCTTTTCGATATTCCTCATCTGACATGTCACTTTTTGAATCTTTAAGTAATACATCTATATGTCTTACATATTGCTCATTATATATATCATAGATATCAATTTTTTCCTTTAAAATTTTATATAGTTCCTTTGCTTTCTCTTTTTTATGAACTGAAATATAAAAATCAATATTCCATTTCAGTTCTTGGATTTCAAAGTCTTCTCCTTGAATTTGTAATTGATATCGCTCTTCTTTTCCTTGTAATCCTAATGTTTTAAAACAGTGTTGAATAATTTCTTTTCTTGGCTCTCTTTTTCCATGTTCAATCTGTGACATCCCCGCTTGATCTACAATCAATTTCTTTCCATCTTTTGTTTCCATAAAATCTTCTTGGGTCTTTCCACAATAACTTCTTGTATTTTTTATAATTTCATTTATGGAATAGATACTCTGATAGGGGCGAATATAATTTTCTTTTTCTTGAAACCTTTGATTTTCTAGTTCCCATTCCTCCAAAATATGTATTAAAAATGGTATTTTATCACTCCATACGATTCCACCTACTGTAAAATTTATTCCCTTTTCTTTTAAATTTTCTAATAGATGAAGAAATGATTTTAAATAATATAAACTCATTTTTTCTACTAAAATATCGATTCCCTTTTTACAATAAGAAAAGCTTTCCATATAATTTTCTTGCCGATATAATGTATATGCTAAATAGTAAATAGTCTTTACATGAAATCTCATCCGATACCATTCATCTGTACAATATTTTTCTATATATTGCAATAATTCCTTCCAGTAATGATAAAGACTTTCTATAGACATCTCCTCTTCTTCTGACAAAACTTGTCCTATTAGACACAAAATTCTTAACTCATTACGTGATAATATAGACTCGATTTGTAGTGCATGTACATCCACTTCTAAATTTGTTTTCTGTAAGGCTTCTATATATTTTTCTAAAGCCTTTTTTCTATTTCCTCTTTTGTAATAAAGAATACCTTCTATCATACAATGATATTGTTCATGGAGATTTTTTGATACTTCCATAAAGTCTGTATACGTCTCAATCTCTCTTTCAGTTTCCTCCCATCTCTTGACTTGAAGCAAATACTCTATGTAATTTCTTTTTCTCAATAAATATTTATCGTTTTCCTTTAAAATAAATTCCCACTTTCTGCTATCTTTCCCCATTCGAGTAAATAAAGCATCAAATAATAAATAGTCTGGTTCCCTCTCTCCTGCTTCTATTCTGGATAAGGTTGCTACTGAACAAATGCCTTTACTCAGTGTCTTTTGTTTTATCTTATGTTCTTTTCGTAATAATTGCAAAAGTGTTCCTAAACTTTTGGACATTTCTATCACCCTCTATTTTTTACATTTTATACAATATTATATCATATATTTTCACGATAATAAATATATACAATAAATTTCTGATCTACATACAATGAGAAACTTGCTTAACTTATACCTTCTACACAAGCTACGCATTGTTGCGCGTAGTGCTTTTTTATTTCATCAGTTCTCAACATTTTTATAAGTTAATGTAACAATATATTGCCTATAAAACAACAAAGGAGCTATTGCTTCATAGATGATAATTCATCTATTTGGCAATAGCCCCTTTCATAATATAACGTTCTCCTCTAAATGAAATCCAATTCTTGTACTTCTGATAAGACCATTAAGTATATCACTCGCTATCTTGGTCATCCTGTTATTGCTTCCTCTCGCATTGATGACTATGATGGTGATTTCGTTACCTTCCATTACAAACGTCATGGCGAAGTCCCTCTTGACTCTTTTGTCATGCCATTTTTTATTTCTATTCTATCGTACACCATTTTTCTGATTTGAGCAAATTTCCTATAAATTGAAAAAAGGATACTTATATTATATCCATTAACATAATACAAGTATCCTCTTTATCTATGATTCCCCATTTACTTCCTTTTATCAGTAAATGAATACTGCTATGACATACTCTATTTCACAACGACTTTACAAGTATATTTCTTCCCATATAGAGTACCTGTAATCGTAGCTGTTCCTTTTTTCTTTGCAGTTACCTTTCCTGTTTTACTTACTTTTGCAACGCCTGAATTGCTAGATTTCCATGTTGTAAACGTTGTATCGGTTCCTACATGTAAACTTGCTGTCTTATTCACTTTTAAAGATATACTCTTTTTATTAATAGCAAGTGACTCAAATGCTACCTTTTCTTCTTTTGCCAATTTCTCAATATAAGAACCTTTTGGAGCATGAAGAACAATTCCTTCTGGATACATAAAGCTATAACTAGCACACTCTTTCACATTGCTGGACATTACAATATCTTGTAATTTATCACAATTATCAAAAGCTAATTGCTTTATTTTCTTTACAGATTTTGGAAGAGTAATCTGTTTTAAATTTTTACAATCCCAAAATATACCTTCTGGAATGACTTCTAATTTTTCAGATAGTTTTACCTTTTTCAATCTGGTACACCGTTCGAATATATTCATTCCCATATGTTTAACAGAATTTGGAATTTCAATTTGTGTCAAATATGTACATGAAATAAAAGCGCCCTCTCCAATCGCAGTTACGGTATTTGGAATTGTAATGGCTGTAATATTTCGATTAAACTTAAAAGCATCAGAAGAAATCCTTCTAACCCCTTTTGGTATCGTTACTTCTCCAACACATTTTTCTCCGTTTACTACATTGCCATTAATAATAACAAGCGGATTTTCCTCTTGTTTCTCCTGAAACCATGGAGACTCTGTAAAATTTCCATCAATTCGTTTCACAGACTTTGGAATATCCAAGATTTCTAATGAATCACATCCAAAAAAACTATATTTCTCAATCAAGACTACTGAATCTGGAACTTCTACTTTTTTTAAATTTCTACATCCATAAAACAGATTTTTTTCTACTATCTTTAATTGATTCGGTAACTTTACTTCCTCAAGGGAACGACATAACTCAAATGCACCATCCCCTATTTTTTTTACGGAATCCGGTATCTGAATACTTATCATGCTATCACATAAATGAAATGCTAATGTCTTGACCTCTATTACCGAATCTGGAATTACAACTGTTTTTAGATTTCTACAAGAATCAAATGCTGCTCTTCCTATGGTTGTAACTGTATTCGGAATTACGACATGTTCTGCTGTTCCATTGTATTTCACTAATACACCATTTTCAATAACAAAATCTTGCTCCACTTGTTCTTCTTTTGTTTCTGATACATTTGCTAATGCTTGATTTATGTGTATCGCACAGAAACATAATATCACAAGAAACAATATCTTTTTTATCTTTTTCATCTTACTCCCACCTTTTTTTAATTTAAACACTCTTATTCATTTAAACAAAAACATCTTGCACTTATATGTGAAATATATATTATATAATCTTATTTTTATTATTCTGAAACTTTATCAAATGCAGCTTTATTGTTTTCATAATATAAAGGATCAACTTTTTCTGCTTTAGTGGAATAAGATTTTATCTTAAATGCCTCATCAATTTCTTCTCTAGAATACACACTAACAGCATTTTTAAAGTCTGCTAAACTACCTTTTGTATATCCCAAAATACGTTTAACTACTTGTTTGGCCATTTCTTGGGCACAAGTATGTCTATTACCATGGACCTTAGTATTATCTGCACCATTATCATGGTCGATATAGTCACCATCTAATGTATATGTACTATGAGCAAATAAATCAGTAGCTGTATGTAAGGCAACTCCATACATAAAAAGTCTTTTATTTCTATCTGTCACTCCATAGTCTTTTAATACTGTACTCCAAGAAACCCCACCAAATTTTGTAGCTGATGCAATATCTTTTATTTTTTCAAAATCATCTATAGACATAAAATCAGGCCGGTCTGGTTGTGTATAAGTATTACTATTTGTTCTATCTTTAGGGAATCCTAATGCCATTTGAGTCAAATAAATATAAGATGCCATATAGTTACAGTATTTCGTTATTCCTGTGGAATCTGTCCAACTTGTAAAACCATGAAGCTGTGGATATTGTTTCATTCCTTGTAATCCATATGCTGGTTGATCTGGTGCTACAGCACCTAATTTCACAATTTGTGTTGCTTCTGTTGTCGTTAATCCCGTCACTAAAGCTTTATGCTCATCTGTACTCCAAGAACCTACCACATAATTTTCATCAAATGTTTCTAATGGATCTTCATTTTCTGGAATTTCTTTATACTCTACCTTGCCTGGTACATAGACACTCGAAAACCCATCATAAATTTCAAATGCCCTTTTTATATCCAATAACCCATTACCCGAATTCACATCTTCTAACTTTCTAGCAGATTGGTTCAATAATTGTCGAATAAAATCATTGCTCTTTGTTGGATCTTTCGCCCATAATAAAGAAGCGGCTGCTGATACATGAGGGGCAGAAATACTTGTTCCGTCTACAACACCATATCCTCCAAGTAATCCACTTGTTAAAACAGCGGCTCCCGGCGCAACAATTTCAGATTGTGTTCCTGCTAAAGAAAAATCTGCTACTTCATTTTTTTCTGTTGTCGCTCCTACTGCCATTACTTCATTATAAGTAGCTGGATATTCAATCACCCCATTATTTCCTGAAGCTGCAACTAATAACATTCCTTCATTATAAGCTTCTGCGATCTTTTGATGTAAAATTTCAGAACTAATTGGTGTTCCAAAACTCATGTTCAAAATATCAACATCTTTATCTAGTGCATATTGAATTCCTTCAATAATACGACTAAGTGGAGCTGTGTTATATTCATCAAATACTTTAATATCATATAATTGTGCATCTGGATTAATTCCAACAATACCATACTCATCATCTGCTGCACTAATAATTCCTGCAACACTTGTTCCATGTCCTGTCACGTCTTCAAAGATAGGATTTACTACTACTTCTTCCCCTTCTACAGGCTGTAAGTTAATTCTTTCCGTAGGTTCTATTTCACCTAATGCCTCTCTCCCTGAATCAATAATTCCAATTTTAATATTAGAACTTGTACTACGCTCAATCCCCAAGTTCTGTTTTTCCCCATTGACAGCTTTGATATTCCAAGTTACCTTCTGTGGTTCTAAAGTTTCCTCTTCTACTTCTTCTATATCCTCTGCCATAGCAGTCACTGTAACATCTTCTTCAATAATAATACTATCTGTATCAAAAAAGCTAATACAACGCACTGCTTCTGCTTCTGTCATTTCTACAACAGCTATATTACTTTCTTCTAATACATCTGTTGTTTTATCTTCAATAACTCTACTTCCATATCGTGTCATAAACTGGTCTAAGCTTTGACCATCCTTTGCCATGATAATGTAGTTTTTACTTTCTCCTGCATAAGTATTAGATTTTACTACTGCAATTGGTGTTCCTATCATAGAAACTGATAATACTAATGATAATACTTTATTCCAAAGTCTTCTTTTATGCATATAATTATCCTTCTGTGATTTTATATATAGCCTAATAGTATTTCTCTTTTGTTCTACTATTTCTTATTCAAAATATACTGCAATATAAATGATTCTTTTAATTATATACTCTCATCTATACATTTAACTATTGAATTTCTGGAAAATATTACTTTCCAGAAATTCAATAGTTCTCTCAATATTTTTCTGATATACTTTATATTTATTTAACACAACACATGTGAAAGAGATATAAACTTATGAAAAAATTAAAAAATGCTAGGACTATAAAATCTGAACTATAGGAAATATGGAAAGAAAGTAAAAGAAGATATGGTGCTTTTAAAATTCAAAATCCACTGAATGTAAGAGAGCTTTATACTGCTACTTTTTCTTTATTTTACTCTAATGTTATATTTTTCTAACCAATAGTTGA
>JADIML010000236.1 GCA_017694765.1 Candidatus Scybalomonas excrementavium | reverse complement strand
GTCTTTCTTCCTGCCATTTTCCGTTTTGTCTGTCTTTCAAATCCAATGGCATATCCACAAAGTCCAGCTAGTAGAATACGTCCAATGTAATTGAGTTGTAATAATAAATATTGTTCTATCATCTGCTCCATATCAATTTTCTCCTTTCTCTAAATAACTGTTAGACTATCTTTACAATGATATCTTCATAATTGGTTACTGTAGTAAAGTCTGCAGTTTGTTTTTCTTTTTCTACACGAATCATAATCTCCCCTCCTATTCAATTCTAAAATCCCATTATATTCTACCTACTGTTTGAATAGAACTATTTTTCTTATTTTATTTGATATAAGCAAAGACTATATATACAAAATCTTCATATATATAGCCTTTTTATAAAGGATGCAAAATATCAAATAATGTCTTAGTTCTTATATTTCCATTTTGCAAGTTTCTTTTTCATTCGATATGCTTTTATTCTAGACATTGCATTTCCTTGTGCAATAGAAAGAGCAATCGAAGAAATAATCATTAATACAACGGTATATACAAATGTCATTGCCTTCGCATTAATCGATGCACTTTCGTCAGACGCTGCTTTTATTACAATACCTAATGGCTGATAAAGTGGTTGATATAAAAATACAGATAAATCATAATCAGATAACAGTCCATTAAAGTTTAATACAATAACAGATATGACAGCTGGAAGAACAACTGGAATAATTACTTTCACCATTGTATAAAATCCACTTGCTCCCATACATTTTGCAGCTTCTTCTAAATCACTATCAATGCTAAAAAATGCTGCTTTGATCATTCGATAGGAAAATGGTAATTTTACTACAACATATCCTACAAGCATCAATGCTAATGTACCAACTAAAACGTAATTTCCAAGAATCAGATGTCGTTCTCCATACGTATTAGAAAGTCCTAATGCAATCAATGTACTAGGAAGTAACCAAGGAATTAGCATGCCATATTCAAAAAATAAACTCATTTTATGTTTTGATTTATGACGAATTCGAGAACAGATAATCGCAATCACTGCTGCAATCACTGCCGCTAATATGGCATATATAATACTAACAATATATGGTTTAATTGCCTCTATTGATATAAATAACTGCTTATAATTTTCTAACGTAAAGGAATCCATCGTGATATTGCCTGTCTGAATCGTCAAAGAATCACAGAAAGAATATACAATAACTAGCAAAATTGGCACAATATAAATTGCAAACATAAAGTAGGCAATAATATGAGCAATACTATTAAAAAATGGATTATGAATCTTTTGTTTATGTAACTTTGCTTTTGTCTTTGAGACAGAAATATAATTTCCACCTTTTTCTATTTTACTAAAGATCGCCAATAATATCATTGTTGCTATCCCTAATAACACTGCTAAAAACGCTGCTACTTCTCTAGAATAAGAAGACTTTGCAAATGTAATAATCATTGGACTAATTGTTTGGAAATTATCACCACCTATGATCAAAGGAGCAGACATTGCACCAAGTCCTGTTAAAAATGTTAAAATTGTAATTGCAAAAAATGTTGGTTTTAATGTTGGAAGTACAACTCGAAAGAAAATTGTCATCCCAGAAGCCCCCATATTTTTAGCTGCCTCCACTGTATGATAATCAATTCCTCGAATCGCATTTGTCAAAAACATCATATGATTCTGTGTACAAGCGAATGTCATGACAAATACAACAGCACCATATCCAATAAACCAATTTGGATTCATATTGGGAAATATCAATAATAATAATTTTGTTAGTAAACCATTAGCACCATAGACAAATTTATATCCAGATACTAATACAACTCCACCATAAACTAACGAACTCATATATCCAAGTTTTAAAATATTGGAACCTTTTATATCCCAATATTCCGTAAAAAGCACACATAATGTTCCAACTATATTTACGGTAACAACAAGTGTAAATGCTAATAAGAAACTATTATTCAAACTCTTTATGGCTCTTGCCGAACGAAAAACTTTTCCAAAAACTTCTGTAGAAAACTCTCCATTTTTAAAGAATACACTAATTAGTAAATTGATATTTGGATAAAGAACAAACGCTATAATTGCCCAAACTAATACAATTTTAACAAGTAAACTCGGAATATGAATGGGCTTTTTTCTACACTTTTCTATCATTTCCATCTCCTCCATTCTTAAAACTGCATAATATCATCCGGATTCATATAAAGGGTAATGCTACTCCCTTGTTCATAAATTGGACTTCCATCATTGACTTTTATCACTTTCATAGATTGCCCTAAAACTTCTACTCCATATTTTGCTAAAATACCGTTATATTCATAATCTTTTATCACTGCATCAAATTTTGCAACCCCTTCTACTGGTAATGTTGTTATTCTCTCCAATCTAATATAAGCATCCTTTTTTTCGTCAAATTTTCTTCCTGTCTGTAAATTAACCTGACGAATCATCTCACCTTTCATACAATTAATATCACCGATAAAATCACAAACAAACTCTGACTTAGAATGATTATAAATCTCATAAGGAGTCCCTACTTGTTCAATATATCCATTATTAAAAACTGCAATTCGATCGGATAATGTTAATGCTTCTTCTTGATCATGAGTTACATATAAAGTTGTAATTCCCAAATTTTTTTGAAGTTTCTTTAACTCGCTTCGAAGCCCAATTCGTAACTTAGCGTCTAAATTAGAAAGCGGTTCATCTAAACATAATATTTTGGGTTCTAGCACAATCGCTCTTGCCAGAGCAACTCTTTGCTGTTGTCCTCCTGATAACTCTGATACATTGCGAAATAATTGTTCTTCTTTAATTTCAATTACTTGTGCAACTTCATATACCTTTTTATGGATTTCTTGTTTTGATAACTTTTTGACCTTTAGTCCAAAAGCAATATTCTCATATACTGTCATTGTTGGGAACAAAGCATAACTTTGGAATACCATTCCTATTTCTCTTTGTTCTACTGCTGTATTTGTAATATCTTTTCCATCAATACAAATAGTTCCTGCACTTGGTGTAATAAACCCTACTAGAGTTCTTAAAGTTGTTGTTTTTCCACAACCTGAAGGTCCTAAAAAAGTAAAAAACTCTCCATCCTTAATTGTCAAATTCAAATCTCTAATGGCCACAAAATCCCCATATTTTATTTCTATATTTTTAAATTCAATCACTTTATTCACCTCTATTATTCTTTTTATTGATTACTATTTCGCAATTCTCTTTTCTAAAATCAAAAAAGAACACATAGTATTCTTTGCATATAAATAGAGAAAAGTCTGGCAGAATGTTCCCATTCCATCAGACTCATTCTAATTTTATTGCATATATTCAAGTTCACATTTTTCAACCCACTGGTCAATATATTCTGCTACAAATCCCCAATCAATATCTTGTGGTTTCACACTGTCTACAAACTCTTTAATATCATCTGATGCTGCTTTTAATGCCTCTGGTTGACAAGGGATTGTTCCAAACTCTTCCATCCATTCCTTCTGAATTTCAGCAGTTCCAAACCAATTGGCAAAATCAATCGCAAGAGCTGATTTTTTTGTGTCTTTCATAATTGCAACTTCTTCTGTTACATACGGTACTCCTATTTCAGGTGTCATCACTTGAAATTTATAATCACGTTCATCTTGATACTGAATCACACCACTTCCCCACATTTCACAAATTGGATATTTATTATCGATAACATTCCCTATTTTATCTTCTCCATCACTTTCCATATGCCCATTTTGAATCCATTGTTTCACAAAATCCCATCCTTCTTCTGAGATTCCTGCTTCTCCATTTTCATCTTGATAACGAACTAATAAACTTGCAAGAATTGTTTTTCCTGTTCCACCACCAAAATTTAAAATAGTATACTTATCTTTCCATTCAGGTTGAATTAAATCTGTATAATCTTTTGGTGGATTTGCAAGATCTGCATTCATAATATTTACTAATGGTTGAATTACAATAGGATAATAATAACCATCAGGATCAGCTAAGGAAGCATCTACTTCATCTGCCCAAGTTGGCTTCCACTGTTTTAACACATCTTCTTTTTTCAACTTCTCATATTCAACAGCATTTAGTCCAAAAATTAAATCTGCTTGTGGATTATTCTTTTCAGCAATGACACGATTTCCAAGATCGCCAGCTTGAATC
>JADIML010000235.1 GCA_017694765.1 Candidatus Scybalomonas excrementavium | reverse complement strand
ATGGAGCAGATGATAGAACAATATTTATTATTACAACTCAATTACATTGGACGTATTCTACTAGCTGGACTTTGTGGATATGCCATTGGATTTGAAAGACAGACAAAACGGAAAATGGCAGGAAGAAAGACACATGTTATAGTAGCGATTACAGCAGCTCTTATGATTATTTTATCCAAATATGGTTTTTATGATGTAATAGGAGATTCCATTAAGCTAGATCCATCAAGGGTGGCAGCTGGAATTGTAACAGCCATTGGCTTTCTTGGATCTGGTATGATTTTTTCAAAAAATAATAACGTAATAGGTCTAACAACTTCTGCAGGTATATGGGCAACAGTCGGTGTTGGTATGGCAGTTGGAGCAGGCATGTATAGCATTGGTGTTGTTACGACAGTTTTTATTATCGTTTCTGAGCTTTTTATTGGAAGAAAAAGTGGGGGAAATGAAACCGTTGAAATTGAACGACAAATAGAAATTGAGTATATGGAAGAGTTGGATTCAGAATTTAATATTGCTTCGATTTTACAAGCAGGATTTGAAGAAAATGGTTTTCAGGTAGAAAAGGTACAGATTAAAAGAGAAGAGAGCGGAGTGACTAAAATTATTATTGCAGTCTGCTCAGAAGAAAAGACAAAACCGCTCTTTTTAATGGAACTTATGGATCGGTATAAGGAAATTGTAAAAGTTTCTATCTAATTTCGTTTCATTCAATGAAAATGACTTCAATGAAACGTTTTTAGTCTATGGTAAGAGGAGAGCAATTACTCCAATTCCTCAAAAGGGATTTGATGTTTTTTAAAAAATGCTTTTAAGTAATGTTCCCAAACTTGATCTAATGTTTTATCAAGGGTAAAAATGCGAAGAGAACTTCCACTTGTGCAAGTAAGGACACCCTGTTCAAAATGAAGATTTAAGAAGAGTCCGTTAATATCACTTGCTTGGAATGAAAATTGATTGAGTTCTAATAATTTTTGTACATTAGCTGGAGCTAACATAAAAACAATGCGAAAGGAAAGAGGTACTTTTTTTCCTTTCATAAGAGAAAAGAGAAAAGGGCGTTGCTCTGCAAAATAGCAGTGCGTGCGAACGCCGATTGCTTCTTGCTCTTCGGTATCATAAAAATTTGTATTAATTTTTCCATCTATGATATAGGAAACTCCTGTTTTTACAGTGGCTTCATTTAATAAAAAACGATCAAACGTATCTTCTTTTAATAAAAGATTCATAAAATGTTTTACATCAACAATTTTAATGGATAGCATAAAAAATCCTTTCTAATTTAAGTAAATAGTATTTATACTCTAGTATACATGACAAGGCAAAGAAGAGCAAGGCTTAGGAGTAGCACAAAAATATAATTCGTGATACACTTAACGATGAACATATATAAAATGAGAAAAAGAAAATGCTAAGAAAGGAAATAGATGAGATGAAGCAGTTTATGAATTTTTTAGATCAAGGAGTTTCTCCTTATCATGCAGTAGCAGAGTGTAAAAGACAGTTAAAAGAAGCAGGATTTGAAGAGTTAGTAGTAACAGATTCATGGAAGATTGAAGCAGGGAAACAATACTATGTAAGTCCATACCCTTCTATGATGATTGCTATAACAGTTGGAGATATAAAAGAGGGAGAAACAGTTGTAAGAATGGGGCTTTGTCATACGGATCAGCCTATGATGAAAATTAAGCCAAGCCCAGAAATGACACATAAGAAATATTTAAAGTTAAATGCAGAGAAATATGGTGGACCAATTTTAAATACATGGCTTGATCGCCCACTTGGAATTTCTGGAAAGGTAGTATTAAAAAGTGATAATATGTTCCGTCCAGAAGTACGTTTTTTTGATTCGAAAAGACCAGTGTTAGTCATTCCAAATTTAGCCATACATATGAATCGTGATGTCAATAAAGGGGTTGAATTAAATCCACAGACGCATATGCTTCCACTCTTTGGATTAGCAGGGGAAGAAATGGATGAATCTTACTTTATGAATTATTTAGCAAAAGAATTAAGTGTAGAGGTTGAAGATATTTTGGAATATGATTTATTTGCTTATAATTATGAGAAATCCCAAAGAGTTGGTGTGAACGAAGAGTTATTATTAGCACCTCGTATTGATAATCTTGCAAGTGCGTATGCTCTATTAGAAGGAATTAAGAGTTCAAAACCGGGAAAAAATATTCATATTGCTGGATTTTTTGATCATGAAGAAGTTGGAAGTCGTAGTAAACAAGGGGCAGATTCTAATGTATTATCTATGGTATTAGAAAGAATTATAACAGGTGTAGGTCTTAGTAGAGAAGCCTTTATGCAGGCAGTAGCAGGTGGATTTATGCTTTCTATGGATGGAGCACATGCGATGCATCCAAACTACCCAGAAAAAAACGATCCAACAACTATGACACTTCTTGGAGATGGAGTTGTGATTAAGCAAAGTGGAACACAAAGATATTTATCAGATAGTGAAGCGACTGGAATTTTGATTCAAATTTGTAGGAAACATAAGATACCATATCAAAAACAGATCAATCGTTCCGATCTCATTGGTGGACAGACATTAGGACCAATTGCTAATGCCTACTTACCGATGATGGGAGAAGATTTAGGAATTTCTATGTTAGGAATGCATTCTTCGATGGAAACGGCTTGTGTAGCAGATTGTGAAGCACTTGTTGTGTTTACAAAAGCATATTATCAAGAGGGATAATGAAATCCTTGCCCCTATTGTATAAAAAGCAATAGGGGCAGTTTTTATTTAATATCCACAAGGTTCTCCAACGAGAATGACTTTAATTCTTCCTTTGATACGATTAAAGCGAGTTGTGACAAGTTGACAACACATACAATCTGGTGATTTACAATCGGAACAAGAGCCGATGGCATGACAAGGAGTGTTTGTATGTAAGCGAGCTGCATTTAAAGGCGATGCTACATTTCGAATACGATCATAGGCCGCCTTTTCATCTTTTACTACTTTATTTAAACTAGCAATTACAATGACTTGTTCAGGGCCGTGGCAAAGACAGGCAACACGGTTTCCAGAACCATCGATATTAACTAACTCTCCATCTAAAGTGATTGCATTGGTACTCATTAAAAAGGTATCTGCTGTTATAATCTTAGCAAACATTTCTTTTTTTTCTTCAGGAGTTGTTGCTAGCATGCGATCATAGAGGACATAGTTTTCTTTATTTTCTTGTAGATAGTCCATAAGACCAATTTCTTCAATAGTC
>JADIML010000234.1 GCA_017694765.1 Candidatus Scybalomonas excrementavium | reverse complement strand
AAATAAACATCCAATTGGAGCGATTCTCATCGCACTTCCATTAGAAAGTGCTTTATCTGTAAAACCAGTGTTCGGGGTTCCATCTCTAAAGTTTGCCAAAGCAACTTTAGAAGTAGGGCCTAAAATATTATGTTCAAATGCCTTTTCTTTCTCTGCCCATTCTAACAATCGAACTGCTATATCAACTGTATTCGGCACATAGTTTGTAGCTGCTATCGAATCTACAATGACAAGAGCCTGCCCCGTATCATCTGTAAATTGACCTCTTTTATAATTACATGCAACATCATTTTCAATTGGGCCATCGATTAGCTTTGTAATCTTTCCTCCAAAAAAACGTCGAGCACGTTCTCTTCCCCATAATTCAGTTGGCATTCCCATAGCATCACCTAGTGCCATTCCATATAAAGCTCCAGCAATCTTGTTTTTCATATCTCTTCCTCCATATTATCATATCGTTACAAACTATATTTTTTCTAAATCAATAAAATCACTAACTTACTATCAGTCATTCATTTGCTATACGAGCTCATGAATAGGTGAAGAACATAGTGCTTTTTTATTTCATAGAAAACTATCACCCTTACAAATGAATAAAACAATGTATTTCCTATGAAATAAAAAAACTTTAATAAAATGTGCTATCCTATATCTGACACTCCAACGGCTAAAGCACGTTGGGTTCTTATGTACATTCACTTCCAAATATACTCGAAAGTATATAAGACTAATGAGTTTCCACAAAACTTTCACTATCAAAGACACCTTTGTATCTATTAACGATAATATTAGGCTCGTGTCAAAACCTTTTTATATATTCTCTTTTAAATCCCAATACTACTTAAATTTTTATTACCTTTTAATCTTTTTATTTCCTTATTATGTAGTTTATAGAAATTATCAAACCTTTCATTACATTTATTCATATCAAAGCTCTTTAAATCATTACTTATATTCATGATTAAAAACGCACTATACATATCTCTTTGTACCTTTCTACCATTAAAATCATTCCATCTTTGCGATAAAGATTTCTTTGTATAGGTTCTATCAAAATGATTAAACTGACTTGCCTTTGCTTCAAAAATATTGATTTCAATTAATTCTTCACCAAAATACTTTAATTTCCTATCTATTATGCTTAATAGCATAGATGGTGCTTTATTTGCTAAAGATTTTCCAAATCGTTTTTTACGTTTGAATTTACCTTTTTCATTCTTTTTTGTATTTTTAGCACGTCTTTGAAGTCCTGAAAATTTCATTTGTTCAACATATACTCTATTTCCAAGAGATATAATATAGTTAGCCAAACATTCATGTTGATACTTTCTGATATCCGCTTGTTTTCTATATACTTCTTTTCATTCATTTTGATATTTGATATAATGTTTTGATTTATTCCATATAACTTTTTTATTCCCTTGTTTCTTGATAGTTCCATCTTCATTATAATTGTCTCGGTTAGTTGCACGTCTTGACCGATCCATTTTTCTTAGAAGTTTCTTCTTTTGATTTTCGATACTTTGAATTCTGTCTGCCAATTCTAAAATTTTTACATCCGATTCACTTGCAATAGCAATCGTAGAAGTACCAATATCTAAACCAACATCACCAGTTCCAATACTACGTTTTATTTTTCCTGTTTCCATATCAACTTTTATAGGAGGATTCCCTTTAAATACTATCTGCACATAGTATTTATATTTATTTCGTATATATTTTCTTACAATTCTACAATAACAAATATCACATCGAAGTGCTTTGTATTCATAATCATTATCATAGTCTATAACAACTGGTATCTTTAATCCGTTCCAGATAAGCATATCATCTTTAAAACGAATGCCCGTTTTGTTAGATTTTCCCTCCAATGTATGAAAACTATCATACTTCTTATAATAGACTTTTTTACCATTTCCATAAAATAATTTATCATAAGATTTCCATAATTCTGTTGCAATTTTTTGTGCAGTAAAAGCATCTATATTATCTTTGAAATGCTTTTGTAGCTTCTTTACATCTTCGTGAAAGGAATATTCTGACATACCATATTGCTTACGAAGATCATGGATTTGTTTCCAAATCCCCTTGTCCGTCTTTTTGTTTCCCGTTAAAGAAGATATTAGGTTTCTATATTTCTTTGTCCGAATCATTTCTTTGTAACGCTTTTGTGTGATATTGACCAAAGAATTGTAGATTTTTCTTCCAATTTCAAAACGTTTATTTAATATGTCTTCTTGATATATTTCTGTTTTCAAAGGAAACTGCACAATAAAGTTTGCCATGCTATTCACCTCACTTTCTAATTAAAACATTCTCTTTTTAGTATCTTTTCTTTTGATTCTCTACATACTTTTTGATTGTTTCACTACAAACACTCCCAGCAGTTGGAACAAAATAACTTCTTGTCCATAAGCTCGGCATTTTTGATAACTCTGAAAACTCTTCTCTAAGAATTTTACTTGTATAGCCTTTTATTTGTCGCATAATATCGGATGGGCTTAATGTAGGCAAACAATTTAAGAACATATGAGAGTGGTCTTTGTCGCATTCAATAGCGATAATTTCTATTTCTAACTCCTTACATTTTAATTTAACCAGTTCTTTAAATCGTTGTTCTACTTTAGGTATTAGAAAAATCTTTCTTCTGTATCGAGGACAAAATACAAAATGATAATTTATCAAAGATACTGTTGTGTTTGTATATCTATAATTATTTTCCATACTATAAGTATAGCATATAATATGTACAAAACAAAGATAAACATACACAAAAAATCAAAATAAATAGTGCTTTCATCCCACTCCTAAAGGAGTGGGATGAAAGCACTACCCTGTAACTTATACATAACTAAAAGAAAACATCATTATATTAAAGTTTTTAAATCATTATAGTATCCTTATACGAAGTAATAACGATTCATCTCATAACGAAAGTCACGAGTGTTCTCGCAATGTACATAAATTTTGAAGGTTTTATTCTACTTATTAACAGTTCTATCTTGTAAGAGCATTTGTTTCTCCTCATTATTATTTTTCAGTCTTTGTATCTTTTTTTAATTTCGTCATATTATCAAGCCCTATGGCTAAGGTAGATGCATTATGTAGCAATGCTGAGGTTGCTGGTGAGATGAAACCTCCTAACCCTAACACAATTAGCCCTAAATTAAATCCAATAACAACTCGATAATTTTTTTGAATTCTTTGCATTAATAAAGTGCTAAGCTCTCTTAATACAACAAGCTGTTCTAGGCTATCAGAAGCAATGGCAATATCCGCTACTTCTTTTGCAATTTGAGCTCCTTCCTTCATGGCAATTCCTGCATCAGAAGCTGATAGAGCTGGAGAATCATTAATTCCATCTCCTATCATTAAGACTGTATGCCCTTTTTCCTTTTCTTTCTCGACAAATTCTGCTTTATGATCCGGTAATACTTCTGCAAAATAACCATCTAATTCTAATTGTTCTGCAACTACCCTAGCTGTATGCTCATTATCTCCTGTCATCATAATAAGCTGTTTGAACCCTTTCTCTCTTAACTGCTTAATGACACCTTTTGCTTCTTCACGAAGTGGATCTTCAATACAAAGAACTGCGGCAAGTTTGCCTCCGATTGCAAGATATAATCTTGAATATTGAAGTTCTAAACCATCTATGATTTGTTTTTCTTCTTCCGTTAATGGAATATTTTCATCTTCAAAAATAAAGTGATAACTACCAATTAACGCCCGTTCCCCATTAATTGTAGATACAATACCATGTGCTACAACATACTCTACTTTAGAGTGCATTTCCTTATGTTCAATGCCCTCTCTCATAGCTTGGCGAACGACTGCCCTTGCAATAGAATGTGGAAAATGTTCCTCTAAACAAGCGGAAATCTTAAGTGCTTCATTTCGTTCATACCCATGAAATGTATAAATATGTTTAATAACTGGTTCTGCTTTTGTTAAAGTTCCTGTCTTATCAAACACGAGGGTATCCGCTTTTGCAACCGCCTCTAAAAACTTACCACCTTTTACGGTAATATGATTTTGGCTACATTCTTTCATCGCAGATAATACCGCTAATGGCATAGAAAGTTTTAACGCACAAGAGAAATCAACCATTAAAATAGACAACGCTTTTGTTATATTTCTTGTTAAAATAGCTGTTAAAACCGTTCCGGCTAAACTATATGGAACAAGACGATCAGCAAGCCCCTCTGCTTGAGATTCCACTCCTGATTTTAATTTCTCTGATTCTTCTATCATTTCTACAATTTTATCATATCTTGTAGAACCTGCTCCACTTTTTACTTCAATGAGAAGCTCTCCTTCTTCCACTACGGTTCCTGCATAAACATAAGAACCTTCTTTCTTATCCACTGGAATTCCTTCACCAGTTAATGATGCTTGGTTTACAAGTGCTTCTCCTCCTACAACAATCCCATCAACTGGTATCATTGTTCCGGTTCGAACAACTAAAATATCTCCTGCTTGTACTTTGGAAAATGGAATTTGTACTTCTCCTTGTTCTGTTTTTAACCATACCTTTTCTACATTGAATGACATACTATCAGCTAGTGCATTGACAGAACGCTTATGTGTCCATTCTTCTAATAACTCTCCAACTTCGATTAAAAACATAACAGAACCTACTGTTGCAAAATCTCTTTGCCAAAGAGATGCACTAATCGCCGTGGCATCTAACACTTCCACCTTTAACCCCTCTTTGGCTAAAGTTCGAACGCCTTTCCATATGTACCCAACGGCTTTTATTGTCGTGAGAACAAATCGAATGGTTTTGGGAACGAGAAGTGACATGACCATTCTCTTTCCGATTTTTTCAATCATTTTCTCTTTATAAGATTCATTAATTGCATTTGTATGAGAAGAACGAAGTTCAAACTGCTCTTTTGCTTGTTTAAAGTCATACTCTTTCATATAAGCTAAAATTTCTGATTTTGCATTGGAATACCAAATGGCAACACTGGCAGTTCGGCGATAAACTTTTACTCGTTCCACTCCTTCTTTTGCTAATAAATATTGTTCTAATATATC
>JADIML010000233.1 GCA_017694765.1 Candidatus Scybalomonas excrementavium | reverse complement strand
ATTCCTTTTTCTTTTCGTTCTAATTTTTTGACTTGTATCCCTTTTAAATCTAGAAATTCTGTGATATAATGATCTTGAATTTTTATTATTGTTACCTCCGTTTCTTTGTGGTGAAGAGCGGAGGTTTTTTTATTATACACAAAAAAGCTGGGGTGGGAAACCCACCCCAACATTTATTATAGAACCTTTTTTGCATAAAATAAATATGTAAATTGTAAAAGTATGATATAATAAAAAAAGCAGAATTTCATTTACAGTAGGGCTAGAAAAATTTATATTTGATCCTGAAAGTGGCAAAAGACAAAACGAAAACAATAGAGAGGAAAAGTAGAAAAGGTTGGAGGTAATAAAAGATGCTAAAACGTTTAGAAGAAATTTGGAAAATAGAAAATATTGAAGACTTTATTATTGCTATGAATGATTATATAGGAGAGAAATGTCAATATGGTGATAAGATAAGTGTATTGAATGAATATGAACGAGTTTTCTTTGTGACACAACAGTTGGAAATGGAAGTTAATAATGGTGGCTTTTCTCAATTTTTCTATAATTCCAGCGGTGATTTCTCTCATGAATTAGTTCATGCTTTTACAGAAATAGGTGCTAACAAGACTGCAGCAATTTGTAAAAAAGCATTGGGTGCATTTCCACAAACTTTTCCAGTTAATCGATATGAGAGACAAGAAATGCTAGATGAAATAGAATCTGATGAAATCGAAGAAATTTTTGATGAATGTGATGATGAATTTTATGAATACGAGGATGATCTGACTACTCTTAATTATGAATATATTAGGAAGAATAAACAGTTTTTTATGTGATATCGAAGTTTTATAGAAGAATATTGACTCCTACATTGCGTAATAGTTTATAGTATATATGACACGAGGAGGAAATAGCATGATGAAAATAAGTGAAGTAAGCAAATTAACTGGTGTTAGTGTAAGAGCATTACAACACTATGATAAAATAGGACTTTTACATCCCACTAAGTATACAGAGTCTGGTTATCGATTATATGATGATACAGCACTAGAAATATTACAGCAAATTTTACTATTTCGTGAATTAGAATTCCCATTAAAAGAAATTAAAAAAATTCTAAATAATCCTGATTTTGATCAACAAAAGGCACTAGAACAACAAATAACTTTGTTGACATTAAAAAAAGAACGTTTAGAAAAGTTAATTTCTTTTGCTCGTGAAATACAAACAATAGGAGGGAAAATTATGAATTTTTCGGTATTTGATGATCAAAAATTGAATGAATATATGAAAGAAGCGAAATCACAATGGGGAGAATCAGCAGAATTTAAGGAATTCCAAGAAAAGAATAAGAAGAGAACGATGTATGAGAATCAAACTCTTGAAAAAGAGTTCATGTCATTATTTGTTGATTTTGGAAAATTAAAAGGAGCAGAAGTATTTTCTAAAGACGTACAAGCACAAGTAAAAAAACTTCAAGAATATATTACAGAGCATTTTTACACATGTTCGCTTGAAATACTGGCTAGTCTTGGCGAAATGTATATGAGTGATGAGCGAATGACAAGAAATATTGATAAAGCAGGTGGAGAGGGAACAGCTCAATTTGTTTCAGAAGCCATTAAGGTGTATACTCAGTTATAAGAGTAGTATAAGAGTATTTCTATCGTTAAGAAATATTTTTATTGTTATAAAGGTAAGAGAAAGAGAGATAGAACTGGCATTGTCAGTTCTATTGTCATATATTAGGAGATGATAGGATGAATACAAATGATTTCGTATGTAGATGTAAATGGTGTAATCTGAAAAATCCAATCTATGTAAAATATCATGATGAAGAATGGGGTGTTCCTACATATGATGATAAGAAACTGTTTGAAGTACTTGTTTTAGAATCCTTTCAAGCAGGATTATCATGGGAGACCATTTTAATGAAAAGAGAGAATTTCAGAAGAGCATTTGATCATTTTGATATTGGTAGAATAGGTCGTTATGAAGAAGCTAAAGTTATGGAATTATTACAAGATCGATCTATTATAAGAAATAGAAGAAAAATAGAAGCTACCATTGTAAATGCAAGAGTTTTTCAAGAAATTCAAAAGGAATGGGATACCTTTTCTAACTATATTTGGCACTTTACAAATGGAGAAATCGTATATGAGGAGGAAAAAACATACTCTGAATTATCCGATCGTGTGTCAAAGGATATGAAGAAGAGAGGAATGAAATTTGTTGGAACGACTACTATATATTCTTATTTGCAAGCAGTAGGTATTATTTATTCTCATGAAAAAAAATGTTTTTTATACGATAGGAAATCTAAATGACTATTCAAAAAGATAGAAATAATAGATGACAAAGTAAAGCGAAATCGTCAGTATGTAAAATGAAAAAATGGATCAAGAAATATATGAAGACAAATTAGTAAAGCTGTAGTTTTAGAAAAGAAGTTCTTATAGTGATATTGGAGAATTTCACGGTATAAGGAATCTATAGTCAAAAAAAGGAAGAGAAAAGCATTTGCTATTCTGTACGATGTATGATAGATTATAAGAATAAGACAATATATAGTGTAATAAGTTCTGTATAACACCATATATGGGAATGATGGGTTATATGGAATTTTTTATGAAAGACTATTTTCGTATATGAAATAATTAGAAATGAGGATACTATGGAACGGGTAAAAGTACTAGAACAATATTTTAAACGCGATGCAATTAGACAGTGTTTAGAGAAAATAGAAGAAGATTTTCCAAGTGAAGAATATCATCTTACCATTTTAGAAAATCGTTTTTTAGGCTTTGTAAAAGAAAGTATGCATGAATTAGAAATGTTGAATGTGCTAATTAAGTCTAGTGCAGAGTTAACTTCAAAAGAAGCACCAAAGTGGGAGTTTATTGCAGCTCGCTTACTTTATTGTAAATTTCGACAAGAATTAGAACAAAGAATGGAAGAGCGTAATATACATACCTTCTATGAAAAAGTTGTCTATTTGACAAAAGAAGGATTGTATGGGACATATATTTTAGAACATTATTCTAAGGAAGAATTGGAAGAAGCAGAAACCTTTATGCAAGAAGAAAGAAATGAGCTTTTCACATATTCGGGATTAGATTTATTACTACAGCGTTATGTCATTCGTAGTCACAAAGGAGTCCTATTAGAATCACCACAAGAGTTATATTTAGGAATTGCTCTTCATATGGCAATGGAAGAGCAAAAAGAGAAACGAATGATGTGGGTAAAGCGTTTTTATGATATGCTTAGTAAAATGGAAGTAACAATGGCAACGCCTACCTTATCCAATGCAAGAAAGCCATTTTATCAGCTTTCTAGTTGCTTTATCGATGTAGTTCCAGATAGCTTAGAAGGAATTTATCGAAGTATTGATAATTTTGCGATGGTAAGTAAATTCGGTGGTGGAATGGGGTTATACTTTGGTAAGGTTCGTTCTGCTGGAAGTAGTATTCGTGGATTTGAAGGAGCTGCTGGTGGAGTCATTCGTTGGATTCGACTTGTAAATGATACAGCAGTGGCTGTTGATCAACTTGGAATGAGACAGGGAGCTGTAGCTGTATATCTCGATGTTTGGCATAAAGATTTATTAGAGTTTTTACAGATTCGAACAAATAATGGAGATGAGCGTATGAAAGCCCATGATGTGTTTCCTGCTGTTTGTTATCCTGACCTTTTTTGGAAAATGGCAGAAGAGAGCCTAGAACAAGACTGGCATTTAATGTGTCCGTATGAAGTGATGAAAGTAAAAGGATACTGTTTAGAAGACTATTATGGAGAAGAGTGGGAAAAACGATATTTTGATTGTGTGGCTGATGAACGTATTTCTAAAAAAACGGTATTATTAAAAGATGTTATTCGATTGATTTTAAAATCAGCAGTAGAAACAGGTACACCATTTATATTTAATCGTGATATTGTAAATAGAGCGAATCCAAATAGTCATAAGGGAATGATTTATTGTTCTAACCTATGTACAGAAATTGCACAAAATATGGAGCAAATGGAGACAAAATCCATTGAAATTGGAGCAGATGCAGATGAGGTAATCGTTACAACTTCTGTAAAAGCTGGTGAATTTGTTGTCTGTAACTTGGCTAGCCTTTGTCTTGGAAATATTGAAGTGGAAAAAGAAGAGAAAATACAAGAAATTGTGGAAACAGCAATTCGGGCGCTTGATAATGTCATTGACTTAAATTTCTATCCACTTCCTTATGCAAAAATAACGAATAAAAAATATAGAAGTGTTGGGCTAGGTGTCAGTGGATATCATCACATGCTTGCAAAACGTGGAATTACATGGGAATCGGAAGAACATCTACAATTTGCAGATAAAATATTTGAACAGATTAATTACTCTGCAATTTTAGCAAGCAATACGATTGCCAAAGAAAAAGGAAGTTATAGAGTGTTTGAAGGTAGTCAGTGGCAGACTGGTGAATATTTTACACAACGTGGATATACAAGTGAAAAATGGCAAGTATTACAAAAAGAGGTTGCTCAGTATGGAATGCGTAATGCCTATTTAATTGCCATTGCACCTACAAGTAGTACAAGTATTTTAGCAGGTACAACGGCTGGTGTAGATCCAGTTATGAAGCGTTATTATTTAGAAGAAAAGAAACATACGATTCTTCCAAGAGTTGCTCCAGATTTGGATAGTAACACTTATTGGTATTATAAAGAAGCACATCAAGTGGATCAAACATGGAGCATGAAGGCAGCAGGAGTTCGCCAACGACATATTGATCAGGCACAAAGTGTAAATCTTTATATTACGAATGAATATACGATGCGACAGGTGTTAAATTTATTTTTAGCAGCATGGAAACATGGAGTGAAAACAGTATATTATGTTCGTAGTAAATCGCTAGAAGTGGAAGAATGTGAAAGTTGTTCCTCTTAAAGAAAATTTGATGATAGAAAGTAATAAGGAGTAGGAAAATGTCACAGTTAGTAAAAAAGAAACTCTTTAATCCAAATGGAGATACAGAACTTAGAAATCGTCGTATGATTGGTGGAAATACAACGAATTTAAATGATTTTAATAATATGAAATATAGTTGGGCAAGTAATTGGTATCGTCAAGCGATGAATAATTTTTGGATTCCAGAGGAAATTAGTATGGCAACCGATATACTGGATTATCCGAAATTATCCAAAGAAGAGAGAAGTGCATATGATAAGATTTTAAGTTTTCTAATTTTCCTAGACTCCATTCAGACTGCAAACTTGCCATTCATTGGGCAATATATTACAGCCAATGAAGTAAACTTATGTTTAACGATTCAAGGTTTTCAAGAAGCTGTTCATAGTCAAAGTTATAGTTATATGCTAGACTCTATTTGTAGTCCAGTTGAAAGAAGTTCCATTTTATATCAATGGAAAGATGATGAACATTTATTAAAGAGAAATACATTTATTGGAGAACTATATAACGAATTCCAAGAAAAACAAGATGATTTTGTTTTATTAAAGGTATTAATGGCAAATTATATTTTAGAAGGCATTTATTTTTATAGTGGTTTTATGTTCTTTTATAATCTTGGAAGAAATGGAAAAATGCCAGGCAGTGTTCAAGAAATCCGATATATTAATCGAGATGAAAATACTCATCTTTGGCTTTTTAGAAATATGATTTTAGAGTTAAAGAAAGAAGAAGAACATCTTTTTACAGAAGAAAATATTGAAATTTTAAAAGAAATGGTAAAAGAAGGTGTCGAACAAGAAATTGCTTGGGGACATTATGTAATTGGAGATAATATTGTAGGCTTAACAAAACAAAATGTAGAAGACTATATTAAATATTTAGGAAATCTTAGATGGTCTAGCCTTGGATTTGGTACTTTATATGAAGGATATGAAGAAGAACCAGATACGATGAAATGGGTTGGACAATATGCAGATGCCAACCTCGTTAAGACAGATTTCTTTGAAGCAAGAAGCACTGCCTATGCAAAAAGTACAGCATTAGTAGATGATTTATAGACATAAAAAAGGATTGCTTTTATAAAGTACTTTATATACGGAAAGAAAAGTAGAAAAGACTATCGGAAAAGGAAAATTAGTGTATCGTTTTCGATAGTCTTTTTTTCGTCATATAGTTTTTCATCTAGAGATTATATATAATGTATATATAATAAGAAGATAAAGTATTATGAGTGATTCTCATAATAGAAAAAAGTTAGATATTATGTTATATTTTCATAGAATAAAGAGTTTTATGAAGTCGTAAGAAAATACAGTTTGACAAACAAATGATGGGTATTTAGAATAAAAGAGATAAGGAAAGTAAATGACTGAATTTATGAGACAGACTATAAAGAAATAGCACAAATATGTAAGGAACAATAAGGAGGAAAATAGGAAATGGAAAAAAGACGGTGGATAAAAAATCTTAAGTTTTTTGTGATAGGAATTTTAATGATAGGACTTATTTGTCAAAATACTTCTTTTTTGATGGCAGCAAGTAATCAGAGAAAGATTCGCTATAATAATAAAACTTATACATATACAAAGAGCAAAGTGAATATCGTTGTGGATGATTTGATTATAACAACACCTTTTGGTGGATTAATTTTAGATAATATTGCAATGGTTCCAGCATATCAAACATTTAAGAAGTCAGGACTTCAAACGTATTATGAATATAATTCTTCTAAAAAAACATTACTCATTGAAAATTTAAATCATAGCATTGAATTTCCTCTTGGTAAGAAATATGCTTATATCGATGGTGTAAAGAAAAGTATTCCATATCCAGCCATTTTTGTAAAGGATATGGTAACGAAAAAAAGCTGTTTGATGGTTCCAGGACGTGCGACTGCGGAAGCTCTTGGATACGAATATACTTGGGATAATAGCTCTGTAACTTCATCAATTACATCTAGCGATGAAGAAGATTCCAATGATGATATAGATAATGAAGAAGATATAAGTGATGTTGATGATAAAAATCAGGATTCTACAACCGATGATAGTTCAGATGTAGAAGATGATGAAAATGATACGGATATGGATGATACCGAGGACACTCAGATTCAGATTCCAAAGAAATATGCAGTAAAAATTCCAATAGATGATACGTTAGAATCTTATACAGAAGAAGATAATTATTGGGAAAATCAATATAAAATAGAGCTTGATGATGATTACGCTTCTTTTTATGAAGAGGCAACGATTCAAAAGAAACAGAGTAATGTAAAAAGTATTTCTGTAGAAGAAAATGAAGATGGTAATACGGAAATTATTCTTACAACAAGTAAAATACAAGCATTCCGAGTGACAAAAGGAAAGGATGCACTCTATGTAGAAGTAGGAGATCCAAAAGCTATCTATGAGAAAGTTGTTGTAATTGATGCAGGACATGGTGGTAAAGATGATGGTACAAAAGGAAATGGTGTTACTGAAAAAAATACAACACTTGCCATTGCAAAGGAAGCAAAGAAAAATTTTGATAAAGATACTTCTTTTAAGGTATATTATACAAGATTATCAGATAGTGTAAAAGGAATGACAGCAGGAAGTAGTGGAGTAAGTGATGCACATATGTCATTACCAGCCCGTTATAATTTTGCAAATGCTTTAGATGCTGATCTCTTTATTAGTATTCATGTCAATTCTTATCCATATTCTTCTAGCCCAAATGGAACAGAAACCTATTATAGTACAAAGAATACGAGTAAAAATGATTGGGGAATTACATCAAAAAGTTTTGCACAAAGTATGCACAAAGCAGTACAAAATATTATTAGGAGAACCGATAGAGGTGTAAAATCAGCCAATTTCGCAGTGTTATATCATACCAATATGCCATCTATTCTAATTGAGACAGCATTTGCAAGTAATAAGCAAGATGCGGCTATTTTAAAAGATAGTAATAAAATAAAACAAATTGGACAGGCTATTTATGAGGTAACAGCAAAGGCATTTGAAGAATAGAAAATAAAATAATGATAAAGTAAAACAGAGTTTTTTTGATACTTAGAAACATCAAAAAAACTCTGTTTTACTTTATAGAAAGGTTCTCGTAACAAGTTGTTTTTATAATATAAAAACACAAACTGGGGAAGAATGAACACAGTACAATTTGATTTTTTAAGAAATTATAAGGTTTATTTATAATTTCCTTGTTGCATTATCCTGAAAACAAAAATAATCTGGTCTATGTCTTGATTGAGTAAATTCAAACATAACGCCATTTCCATCATAAGTTTGACTTGTAATAACAGCAAGACAATTATAATCGCCAAGTTCTAAGTATTTTTCATCTATTTGTGTCATTTTTTCTACAGTCATTTTACGTTTACTTGTTACGATAGATATATGTAGCGTTTGTTCTAAGTATTCGTAGATGGATTGTTCTGCAATTTCTGGTGTGAGTCCTTTAACAACATCTTTGAGAAAATAGTTATGATTTAAAATTAGAGGTTTATTATCCATATAATGTAAGCGCTGTATATAGTACACTTCATTACCAATATTAAAACCAGTCTTTTTCGATAATTTTTCATCAACAATTAGTTCAGTAAATAATAATATCTTGGTGATTCCTTTTTTATTATTGCGAATGGCAGATTCTTTAAAAGATTCGATTCCACCGAGGGTAAAGGAGTTTTGTGAAACTGGTTGAAAAATATTTCTTACCCCTTTGCCTTGTAATGTTTGCACATAGCCATCTTTTACAAGCTCAGCGATTGCACGACGAATGGTATTTCTAGAACAGTGGTATTGTTCAATAAGCATATGCTCTGAAGGTAATAAATCTTGAAATTCATATTCTTGTGTTTCAATTTTCTGTTTCATATCATAATAAATTTTATCATATTTTGTTTTTGGCATAAAGCACCTCGATTATAAAGTAATTATAGTTTAACTAGTCTATATATTTCATATATTTTTCTATTTATATTATAAAAACTCTAAGACGAAAGTCAACTGATAGAAAGATTGACTTGTTTGAACAAGTGTGATATAGTGAACTTGTTCAAACAAGTTTGTTTTTGTGCTCAAAGAGAAATGATAATGGATATGTTTGAGAAAAGAAAACTATGTGACGAAATAAAAACGAAAAGGAGAGAAACAAAACGATGGCAAAATATGAACAAGATGTCAAACAGTTATTGGATTTACTTGGTGGAAAAGAAAATATACAAGCAGTGTCTCATTGTATGACAAGAATGCGATTTGTCCTTGTAGATTCGAATCAAACAGATGAGAAAGCAATTCAAGAGTTACCAAGTGTAAAAGGAACATTTACACAGGCTGGTCAATATCAAGTTATTATTGGAAACGATGTGTCTACCTTTTATAAGGAATTTACAGCTTATGCAGGCATTGAAGGTGTTAGTAAAGAAGCAGTCAAAAGTATGGCAAAGACGAATCAAAAACCGATCCAAAAAATAATGGGAAGTCTTGGGGAAATTTTTGCACCATTGATTCCAGCATTGATCTGTGGTGGGTTAGTGTTAGGATTTCGAAATATTATTGGAGAAATTCATTTTTTCAACAATGGAACACAAAGTTTAGCTGATATTTCCCAATTTTTTGCAGGACTATATAGTTTCTTATGGCTTATTGGAGAGGCAGTATTCCACTTATTACCAGTAGGTATCATTTGGTCGATTACTAAGAAAATGGGAACGACACAGATTCTTGGTATCGTACTAGGATTGACTTTAATATCTGCACAGCTTTTGAATGGATTTAATGTGGCAGGTACGCCAGCTGCTGATATTCCAGTATGGGACTTTGGAGTTGCGAAAGTACAAATGATAGGATATCAAGGTCAAGTAATTGCAGCTATTATGGCTGGATTTGTCCTTGTATATTTAGAGAAATTTTTTAAAAAATATTGTCCAGAAGTAGTAAGTATGATTGTTGTTCCATTTTGTGCATTGATTCCAGCAGTTATTATTGCCCACACCATTGTAGGACCAATTGGTTGGACAATTGGAAATGTAATAGCAGATGTTGTATATGCAGGACTTACTTCTAAGTGTGGTGTTTTGTTTGCTCTTGTGTTTGGTGTTTGTTATGCACCGATTGTTATGACAGGACTTCATCATATGACAAATGCAATCGATACACAGTTATCAAATTCTTTTGGAGGAACGATTCTTTGGCCAATGATCGCTCTTAGCAATATTGCACAAGGTTCTAGTGTTCTTGCAATGTCTGTTCTTCAAAAGAAAAATGAGAAAGCACAACAAATTAACGTGCCAGCTTGTATTTCTTGTTACCTTGGGGTAACCGAACCAGCTTTATTTGGTGTGAATTTAAAATATGGGTTTCCATTAATTTGTGGAATGATTGGTTCAGGAATTGCAGCAGTTATTTCTGTAGGATGTGGAGTTCAAGCTTTTAGTATTGGGGTTGGTGGAATTCCGGGTATTTTATCAATTAAATCTGAATATTGGATGCAGTTTTTACTTGCTATGGTTATAGCAATTATTATTCCATTTGTATTAACATATATCATTGGAAGCAGAAAACTTGCAAAAGAAGAGCGCTATGGAACGCTAGGAAGCGAAAAAAACGATAAAAATGAACAACGAGAAAACGTTATAGAACAAAAAGTGGAAAAAGATCAAGTGGAAGAAAAGACAAGTAATCGTACGGAGCAAAAAAGAGTGTTAAAAGCACCACTTACAGGAAGAATTATTCCGATTGAAGAAGTTCCCGATGCAGTATTTTCTCAAAAAATTATGGGAAATGGAGTTGGAATTGAGCCAACAGGAAATACCGTATATGCACCTGCAGATGGAACAATTAGTGTTGTAATGGAAGATAGTAAACATGCTTGTGGAATTTCACTTGAAAATGGAGTGGAATTGTTGATACATGTTGGAATTGATACGGTAGAAATGAATGGAGATGGATTTAAGCTTTTTGTAAAAGTCGGAGATAAAGTATCTTGTGGAGATCCGTTGATTTCTTTCTCACCAGAAAAGATTGAAAAAGCTGGACATCCAAAGACAACAGCATTTATTATTGCTGGAGAAGGGGAGGCAACAAACTTCA
>JADIML010000232.1 GCA_017694765.1 Candidatus Scybalomonas excrementavium | reverse complement strand
TTGTAATTTCCATAATACGATTTGCTGTTGTTTGAATAAACTGATGGTCTTGAGAGGCAAATAATAAAACACCTTTAAATTTAATAAGACCATTATTTAATGCCGTAATAGATTCCATATCTAAATGGTTTGTCGGTTCGTCAAGGATGAGACAGTTTGCTCCAGAGATCATCATTTTAGATAAGAGACAACGAACTTTTTCACCACCAGATAACACGTTGACACGTTTCATACCATCATCGCCAGAGAATAACATTCTACCTAAGAAACCACGAACATATGTTACGTCCTTTTCTTCAGAATATTGTGTGAGCCAATCAACGATAGTATCATTGCAATCAAATTCTTTTGTATTATCTTTTGGGAAATATGCTTGAGAAGTTGTAATTCCCCATTTATAAGTTCCTTCATCTGGTTCCATTTCACCAGCTAAAATTTTGAAAAGAGTTGTAGTAGCGATAGTATTTGGACCAACGAAGGCAACTTTATCATCATGTCCTAAAATAAAGCTAACATTGTCAAGCACTTTTACGCCATCGATTGTCTTACTAATGCCTTCTACTTGAAGAACTTCATTTCCGATTTCACGATTTGGTCTAAAATCGATGTATGGATATTTACGACTAGATGGTCTCATTTCATCAAGCTGAATTTTTTCAAGAGCACGTTTACGGCTTGTTGCTTGTTTTGATTTAGAAGCATTCGCACTAAAGCGTTGAATAAAGTCTTGTAATTCTTTGATTTTTTCTTCTTTCTTTTTATTGGCTTCTTTCATCTGTTTGATGATTAACTGACTAGATTCATACCAGAAATCATAGTTACCAGCATAAAGCTGAATTTTACCATAGTCAATATCAGCAATATGTGTACAAACTTTATTTAAGAAATAACGGTCATGAGATACAACGATAACGGTATTATCAAAGTTAATTAAAAATTCCTCAAGCCATGCAATAGCAGCTAAGTCTAAGTGGTTAGTAGGCTCATCAAGAAGAAGAATATCAGGATTACCAAAGAGAGCCTGTGCAAGAAGAACTTTGACTTTTTCAGAGCCTGTTAATTCACTCATTTGTTTGTAGTGAAGTTCTGTTTCAATGCCAAGACCATTTAATAAAGTTTCTGCATCAGATTCTGCTTCCCAGCCGTTTAAAGTTGCGAATTCGCCTTCTAATTCACTAGCGCGAATACCATCTTCATCTGTAAAATCTTCTTTTGCATAGATGATTTCTTTTTCTTTCATAATATCATAAAGTCTTTGATTTCCCATGATAACGGTATCAAGAACAGAGTAATCATCATATTTGAAGTGATCTTGTCGTAACACAGAAAGACGTTGTCCAGGTGTGATAATAATGTCACCACTTGTAGGTTCTAATTCTCCAGAAAGAATTTTTAAGAAAGTTGATTTACCCGCACCGTTAGCACCGATAAGACCATAACAATTTCCTTCTGTAAATTTAATATTTACTTCTTCGAATAATGCCTTTTTACCAAGGCGAAGAGTGATATTGCTTGCTGTAATCATAGTAGATTCCTTTCTTTGCTATCTATAACTTGCTATTGTGCAAATATAAACTATTTTCGTAAAAGTATACACAATTCATTTTACATGAAATTATTAAAAATGCAACCGTTTTCTATCTGAAAGCATAGTAAAACATACAAATCCATACATTTACGGAGTAAAAATCTCATACGTAGTCATTGTATCATATTTTTCTCCTGCTTTTAAAATAGGAGATGGGAAGTGTTCGTGATGAATTCCATCAGGAAAGAGTTGTGTTTCAAGGGCAAATCCTTGATATGGAGCATAAGTAGCACCATTTTTACAAGGGATTTCGTTAGAAATACCATTTCCTGTATAAACTTGTACCCCCGGTAAGGTTGTTTTGCCACGAAGTCCAATGCCAGAAGTTTCACTATAAGCCTCTGCAAAGAGAGAGAGAGTTCCAGAGTTTTCTAATACAAAATTATGATCGTATCCATTTGCAGACTGAATTTGTGTATCATTAGCATGGAGATCTTGACCTATTGGTTTTGCTTTACGAAAATCAAATGGAGTATCGATAACAGAACGAATTTCTCCCGTAGGAATTAAAGTAGAATCGGTTGGTAGATAAGAGGAAGCAAAAAGTTTAAGCATTTGATTTTCAATCGATCCACTATCATGACCATTTAAATTAAAATAAGTATGATTCGTTAAATTAACTAACGTATCAGCATCACTTATTGCTTCATAATGAATTCCTAAAATATTCTGATCATTCCATGTATATGTGACAGTGACATCTAGATTTCCAGGGTATCCTTCTTCTCCATCAGGACTATGTAATGTCAGCTTTAAAGCATCTTGTTCTATGGAAGCATTCCATATTTTATGGCTAAAACCGATGATTCCACCATGTAGATGATTTGGACCGTTATTACAAGCTAAGGAATAATCCTTTCCATTAAGAGAAAAAGTTCCGTTGGCAATTCGATTACCACATCGACCGATCAATGCTCCAAAATAAGCACCATTTCGTTGTTCATACTCTGTAAGAGAGCGATATCCAAGAACAATATCTGTAAATTCACCTTTTTTATTTGGAACAACGAAAGAAAGGATCGTTCCACCAAAGTCTGTAATCGTTACATAAAAACCATGGCTATTTTCTAAGCGATAACAAGAGGCTTGTTCACCAGTTTTTGTTGTTCCATAAATAGATTTTGTAATTTTTGTCATAATGTACCACCTTCTCAAATGATTGAAATAAAATAAAAAATATGAAAAATAAATCAAGCTATTTTTCATGGCATTAAAGCAATAAAATACCTATAAGAATAAAATACCTATAAGATAGCATAATTTTCTTAAGGGGATAATGCCTATATACATAATTTTACAGCAATTTAAAAGATTTGCAACTAATTTTACAGGCAAAACGCATGAATGTTTTTTCTCCCCCAAACATTTTGCCAATGTTAAAAAATTTTTATTATGCCTTTAACATCTCTTCTAAATATTGCATGGGTTTTAAACCTATTAAAAATCGTTTCTTTTTCATAGATATTTTTTTATTTCATAGAAAACCAACTATTTCACAAATTAATGTAACAAAGTATTTTCTGTGAAATAAAAATATAGTTTGTAAGTAAGCTTGTTAAAATTAACAAAGGTTTTATAATAAAGGGTAAAATCATTTCTCACCTCACCATTTATTATAAAACCTTTATGATTTTCTGATTCTATTGATACAGAGGTTCTATCACTGCTATCTCTTTGTCTATAATTTAGAACAAGCCATCGGATAACCGGTGGCTTGTTCTACCCCTATAAGGATCTGCTTGCAAAGTCTAAGCAATTTCATCACCCATATAAATGTTGGTTATTTACCTTTTTGAGATTGTAATTGATTGTATTCTATCAGTCCATTATATGCTTGATCTACAAATTTTAGTTCTTGAAATGCTTCTTCCCGATTATTTGCATGAGCAATAATAAATTTGGGATTTAGAGGGTCACTTTGCACTAAAACAGCAAAATGCTGAAACTTCCATGTCATTCCCATATGTCCTAAAAATTTTGTATCAAATATATCTTCTTTCTCATAATAATCTAATGGTATGAGTTGATTATATGGGGTTTCAAATTTTCGTTCTTGCTCCAAAACCTTTTTCTGTGTATATGGATAATTACTAAAAGAAATATTTCCTTTAAATTCGTCTTTGCCGAATAGTTTGATCACTTTCCAGTAAAAAATTCCTTCAACTTTTATATTTACCGATTCATATTCTTCAATATTGGATACCGCTAATTGAATCCCTGAAATAGATTCTTTTATTTTAATAGGGATTGGACATATTGTTAACATGCATACTACTACAATAATCAATATACCTATTTTTTTCTTCATAAAATCAACTCTGGAGATATTTTAAGGCAATGCTGTCAACATCAATATCTTCTGTATAAGACTGATAACCAGTCATATTATAATATTTTATAAGTTGTCCCCATGTAACAGAAGTTGATACATTTTTTATGGGTTTATAGCTATCTTCAATTGATAATACACTTTGCACATATCTAAAATCATATCCATTATAACTGCCCAATGATTTTGTTATTTGCTTCCAAAAAGAAGCTTGATTATATTCTGGTGGTATACTTGAATAAGTATTAACTTTCTCATTTTCTTCATATAAATCATAATCTACATTGAAAATTATCTTTTCCACTTTTATGCCATTTTGTAACAATTTTTTAACACGATTTAGTGTGGGAATATAAAGTGGATTACT
>JADIML010000231.1 GCA_017694765.1 Candidatus Scybalomonas excrementavium | reverse complement strand
TATTAGAACTTATAAAATTCATGCGAATATAGAATTTTCGTTCTTTTATTTTAGGTTTTTCTGAATTTGTATAAGAATAAGAATTAAGAGTTCTCACGATACTATCGATATAAGAAGTAAAATCTTGATGATCAGCTACAAGTACATTAGGAAAGTTTTGTGTCCAAAGAAGTTGATTTGCAGTTAATAATTCTTTAAATTCACCGTCCCATTGTTCCTTTGTTACAGGATACCAAGAAGTAATTAGGTTCCATACTGTATCATTACAGCTAAATACAAGTAGTTCATCATCATAGTAGTAAGCTAGTTTGTCTGTATTAGATAGTGCTAGGTGACGTTTCACATTATTAGATGATAATAGCTCGATTTCATAAGCTGGAAATTTCCATGAATGAAATATAGGAAGCTCATCAAGCGAAGTAGAACTATCTTTTATAGCAGATAGAAGCTGATTTTTTTGCTTGTTATCAAGTATAATTTTTTTATCAAAATCATTTATTCTTAATACAATTTGTTCAGATTTTTGAATAAATTGTTCTACTCTTATGATACTATCTATGTAATTTTGTAGTATTTGAACGATTAGTTTTTGATTTTTACCTATATAGAAATCAGTACCAAATTGAATCCCATTTGAATAAATGAATAGTTCTGTTATTTTTCCATTGGAATCTGTATAGTTACCTTTGTACATAAGAGATTTCCCTTTAGAATCACTAGGTTTCATCTTGGATAATAATTGTAATATATTTTGAATATCAACTTGTTGTATAATATCAATTTTTTCTTGTTCATATTCAATCGTAATTTTTTCTTCTTCACTGTTTGTTGGATGAGTAAGGAAAAAAAGTTTGTATCCAATGAATAAAAGGAGTAGAAAAGCGAAGAAGAAAAAAATAAAATATAAATATTTTTTCTTCATAATTATATAATACCTTTTAATAGTACATTGTATAAATTTAGAAATTAAAAAGGAGAACGTAGCTCATAATTATTAGTTTTTAGATATTCCAAACTACGAGAATATTTTTTTGCTTTTTCGGAACCAGCAGTAGTTGCTTCATATGTATAATAGCGTTCACCAGCAGTTTTTACACCAGCATATAGAACAATATGTCCATCAGAAGTACTAACATAAAAATCCATAGATGAGGGAGAAGTTACTTTCTTTCCAATAGTAGCAAAATTAGAAGTTCCCTTTTTTGAAGTATAACCATAAGCAGCACTAACAAAACCAGAACAGTCTAAACCAGCAGTGCTACCTTTATAATATCCAGTTGTGTTAATGTCACCAGCAGTATATCCTTGGGATAAGGCATCTGCATAATTTTTACATGCTGAAACAGAAGAACGATCCATTCCAAAAAAACCACCCCAACAATAAGGAATACCAGTACAAGTAACACCTGTTTTCCCTACTAGATATGTTGGGCGTTTAGCATTAGCAGAGGAATAATTTTCATTTTTTGATTTTAAAACCCATTGATAATCTGCCATAGCTTGTGCACGCTGTAAAACAGAATTTCTGCTTAAAGAAAGAGCTTTTGAGTTTTGAAGCTGAATTAAGTTCTCCTTTTCCTTTGCCTCTTTTTTCATTCTAATTGGGAATGATATTGTGTTCCAAGAGAGATCTTTTCAATTTTCGCTCCTTCATTTGTAAGAGATAACCAATAAATATAGCCATTTTTAGAAATTTCACAGTTATAAGTAGCTGCACTCATGCATTGTTCATATGGTAATCGTGTTACACCTTGTATATTACCATAGGAATCGATTGCTTGAATTGTAAATTCCCAATCTGCCATAGAAGTGTCAGGAACTTTTTCAGCAACCTTTATATAAGATAAGTCAGTTACTTCATCTGTAAGATAAGAAAATTCAATATTAGATGAATTCTCTCCAAGAGGTGAAATTTTTTGTTTTGGATATTCTTTTATCGATGTTGTTTCATGAAAGGAGTCATGATTTAAAAGATAGGAAATTCCTTGGGCAGTTTTCATATATAATTGATCGTTTTTTATATAGAGATCGCTAATATCTACGGCATCAATCATAGATGGTAAGGATATGATATTTTGAATGATTCCTTCATGGTTTAAAGCATAGACTTCTCCAGTTTCATCTTGAATATAAATTTGATCACCAACAGCAATATTCGTTGGATAATCGCAAAAACTAATTGGTAAATCTTTTATCCATTTACCATGGTTATCATAGATTACTATTTTTTTACTAAGTGAATCTAATAAATAAAAGTTTTCAGAGTTATCGATTGTAAAAGCCTCAACTCCTGGTGATTCATTGTGGCTCATTTGTAGTTGACCATGTTCGGTTCCCCAAGATGCAGTTAATATGGTTTCATACTTAGATTCTCCAGTAATGATACGAGCATCATTTTTTTCTTCAGCATGAATAGATAATGCAGGATTTAAAATTAATACAGTAGATAGTGCTAATGCTATTTTTTGTATTTTCACATGAATCTTCCTTTCTAAATATATTAAATCAAAATTAAAAAAATAAATACAAGTACTTGCGTTATTTAAAGTATAACATAATTATATAAAAAGATCAATATTAATTAAATTATATATTTGTAAAAAAATAATTTAATTTGGTTCGATGAAAGAAAAAAGAGAAGGTATAATAGGAATGTTATAGGTTACATTTGTTTCCAATATCAGTTATTGCTTTGGTGAATGGATGGCTTTTGCTATTATCAATTATCCTATAGTCCTTCTATATAGTCGATTGATAATGTTTTTACTTTTCATTTCCGTTTTTTTGTGAGAAAATAAGGAACGATAGAATAAGTAAACTTTTAGGATGAAAAGAAAAGAGGAATTTATGATCTGTCTCTTATACACATCTGACGCTG
>JADIML010000230.1 GCA_017694765.1 Candidatus Scybalomonas excrementavium | reverse complement strand
TCAGCTTTTTTGGTGTAAGTTCTTCTGAAAAATTGGTTCCATCAAAAACCACACCAATTTTTTCTTTAAAGGCCGAATTCATTTTCTCTATGTCTTTCCCCATAATAGAAATTGTCCCTGCATCCTTATGTATCAACCCCAAAATAGAATTGAGCGTTGTACTTTTTCCTGCACCATTTTCTCCAACTAATCCCACAATAGCTCCTCTTGGTACTTGAAATGAAATATCTGACAAAACAAACTCTTTATATTTCTTTGTCAATCCTGAAACAGATAATGCACTTGTAACCATCATTAATCCTCCTCATATAATATTATAAGCAATTCTATTAATTTATCAATTATAATCCCAGAAGAACGTGCAATCTTGATTGCTTCAACAAATTTTTCTTCTATCTTTTTTTGTTGTTCTTCTAAAATCCTCCATATAAAAAAGCTATGAAAAACTTATTTATTCCAAGATCTAAAATAGACATCTCCTCACTGACTTATCATAAAATAGAGTTACTGAAACTCTATTCATCAATTCATCAATAAAAAGATGTCCTCACCTAATTACTCTATTAAGCTCTTTCTTCAACAGTGTCTTTTGCCAATTACCAAAAGAAACTTAATCATCAATCACCCCTGTTTTATCTCAAATTCACTCCGTAATTTTTCCACGACTTTTTTCTCTAGCCGTGACACATAACTTCTAGAAATTCCAAGCATATCTGCAATTTCTCTTTGTGTATATTCTTTCGTTCCATAAAGCCCATAACGCATAATAAGAACTGTTTTTTCTCTTCCTGCTTTCATTTGTCCAACTAATTCATATAAACGCCTTACTGTCTGACAAAATAGAACCGATTCTTCTACAAGTAACTCTTGATTACACATAATATCCATTAAACTAATTTCATTTCCTTCCTTATCTGTCCCCATTGTCTCATATAAAGATACTTCTTTGGAGCATTTTCTCTCTTGACGTAGCATCATAAGTAACTCATTTTCTATACAGCGAGACGCATAAGTAACTAATCGGTTTCCTTTTTCCATTTTATACGTATTAATGGCTTTAATAAGCCCTATTGTACCAATTGAAATTAAATCTTCTGTATCTCTTTCTCCATTATAATATTTTTTCACAATATGAGCGACTAACCTTAGATTCCGTTCTACTAATATATTACGGGCTTTTACATCCCCTGCTTTGCTCAATGTAAGATAATATTGTTCCTCTTTTACTGTCAGTGGTTTTTGAAATGATTGCAAAAGAAAAGCACCTTCTAAGCCCTTTTTCATTATTATATGTAAAAAGGAGCTAGAAAGTGCCTATCCAATCTTTTCTCTATTCTTATTCTTTTTAATCAATTACATTCCTAACTGTATGTGGCGTATTATAGTATAAATTACTTACACAAATACCTTTTGCGCTGTTAAGAGCATGTACTACTTGATTATTTCCAATATAAATCGATACGTGACTAATTCTTGAGCTTCCACTTCCAATATAAAAAACTAAGTCACCTGGTTGAATTTCACTGAGTGCAATCTGTCTACCATTTGTAGCTTGCTCATAGGAAACTCTATTTAAAGAAATTCCAAATTTGCTATAAATTGTTTGAATAAATCCAGAACAGTCTGCTCCTTGTGTGAGGCTTGTCCCACCATACACATATGGATTTCCAACAAATTGAAGCGCATAGGAAACAAGTTCTTTTCTAAGTTCTTTTTTATTTACAGACGTATTTCCATTACTACTAGAAGAATCTTCTTCCTTAAAATCTTGTGATGAATTTCCAACAACATCTGTTTGGTTATCAGAAACTGTAATTTCTTCATCGGAACTCTTAATAGCAGTGGCTACGGTAAAATGATAATCAACATCTACATAATCATTGGAAACATAGCCTGCTGCTTTTTTATATGTAATCTTTGTCCATTTCTTTGCAACACTTTTTACTGCAAATTTCTGACCTTTTGTCACTTTTCCAAGAACTTTTGAACCTGTACTTTTTTTAGCTCTTACATTTAATACATCTGTTGTAACAGTGGCATCTTTTCCTTTAATATTCTCTTTTGCAAACTTAGCCATAGCATTTCCTGAGAGAACATAATCATTGGAAACATAGCCAGTTACTTTTCCTGATTGAATCTTTGTCCACTGGCTTCCTTTCTTGATAATTGTTCCAACGGAGCCTCTTGTCATCTGTCCTACTACTTTTGAATTTGTAGAGGCTTTTTCTCTAACATTTAACTTATTATCCACATCCGCAATTACCATATTTGCATATTTACTTGTCTTTGCTTCTACTTGTTCTCCATGATATATCGAAATTCCACATGCTAACATCCCAAGTAAACATGTCTGTACCAGTTTCTTTCTCACTACAGTTCCTCCTCATACTTTCTATCGCCCAGTTGGATAATTGGAAAAAGCTCTCGATACTGTTTGATAAACTGCTTTTCCCATCTGATCGATTTTCTCACTACTTTTTAAAATTGCCGCATCTTCTTTATTGGAAATAAATGCTGCTTCAATTAAAATCGCAGGCATATTCGTATAACGAACTACATAAAAATTAGCAGTTTTAACACCACGTTGTAAACTTCCTACTGCTGATAACATATCATCATACGCATATTGTGCTAATTTTGATGCTGTTAATCCACCAGAATTTTTACGATTATTGCTTGAACTATAATAAACTTCAGTTCCTCTTGCAGATGTATTAGATGCAGAATTAATATGAACACTAATAAATAAATCTGCATTCACTGTATTGGCTAAATCTGTTCTTGCACGTAATGATGTACTTGTATTTAAACCACTTGAACCAGAAGTAATACTACTTTGTGTATTTGTTGTTCTTGTATAATACACTTTAATCGTTCCATCTTTATCGAAATACTTTTTGGCTGCTTTTAAAATATTTAATGTACAATCCTTTTCATAAATTCCATTTCCTGCAGCTCCAGGATCCGTACCACCATGTCCAGCATCTAATACAACAATCTTATCATAAATTTCTTTTGGTGTCCCTACTTTTACATATAATATACCATTAACTTCTTTTATCTGGTAGCCCTTAATTGTATTTGCTTTTAAATTAATTCTAGTTTTTCCATCTTCCACTGTTACAGATGTACTTTTAATTAAACTTGTACTATTTTCTACCGGGTTTAATTCATAAAATGATTTATAATTTCCATTTAAAATAATCTGATATTGATCGTTATAATAATCATCATTTACTGTATAATTTCCATTCTTACATTTCTCTGGTAAAGAAATAGCTATCTGATACCCTTTAATTGATTCCGTTGGCTTTTTAAAATTTACACCGATAGTCGCATCATCCCAAGTATAAGGAATGCCTAAGTTCTCTGCCATGAACTCTGCTGGGATCATGTTTCCACTAGCACCTGTTGTTCTATTTTTTACATAAACTGGTGCTGCTTCCATTGTAGTTGTCTGTCCATTTACTTTTGCTTTTGTACTATTCATCGTCATAACAATTTTTTGGTTTTTATAAGAAAGTGTAATTTGTTTTTTACTTGAAGAATAGCTATATTTAATACCTAATTCTTTTGCCATTTTCCATGCCGGAACCATTGTATAATCATCCATACGAATACCATGTAAAGAACTTTCAACTTCTTTCCCATTTATAAGTAAAGTAACTGGTGTTTTCTGATAATAAAAGGATAATCCTGCATAAGTCAGCTCCATTCCACCAGTACGAGTAAGAGATATGGCATTTGTATCTTCATTGAATTCATATGTATAACTCCAAATCTTTGCAATTTCTTTTAATGGTAATAAAGTAGACTTTGTTCCTGTACCCATATATGTTCCAAAAACTGGAGCAATATCAAGTGTCATTTCTTCTCCATCTAAAATGGCAATTTTAGAGTTAGCAGTAAGTTCCATTGTATGTTCCGTCGTTTTTAGAACTACTGTCTTCTTATTAGAATTCAACGTAACGCTCATCCCTAAAATTTTCTTAAATACTGCAATCGGTGGAGCCATTACTTCTCCCTCTACTATAACAGCAGGTGATTTTCCTAATGTTTTTGTTTCTCCATTTAATACGATGTTTGTTACCATTTCATTATATACTTGTGTTTGTCCATTTGCATCAGTTACTTGTACTCCACTTTCTGCATATACAGTAACTCCTGTTGCTACAAACAAAACACAACATACAAATAAC
>JADIML010000229.1 GCA_017694765.1 Candidatus Scybalomonas excrementavium | reverse complement strand
GGCTTTGGTTATTTAGATAAGGATACACAACTTTCGCAGTTAGAATATTTGATTACACAAGTAGAATTTCAGATAGAAGATGCAAAGCAAAAAAAGCAATCAGGACAAAGAGTGTATCAAATGTTAGGAGTGATAGGAGGTTTTTTTCTAGCAATTTTATTTTTATAAAAAGTATTTCTATAAAAATTTTAGAAGGCATAAGAAAAGATACAAAGAATAGAAAAAATATTGATATATCAAGAAAGGAGGAATAGAAAGATTATGACAGTAAATTTAATTTTTAAAATTGCTGCTATGGGTATCATGGTATCAGTTCTTGGGCAAGTGTTAAAACATTCTGGGAGAGATGAACATGCTTTTTTAGTAAGCCTTGCTGGACTAATTATTGTGTTATCTTGGGTAATTCCATATGTGTATAAGTTGTTTGAGAGTATGAAAGGGCTTTTTACAATCTAAGTAAGAAAGGAATCGAATCTATGGAAACGATGAAAGTGGTAATGATTGGAGTTGGAGTTGTGATTTTAGCCCTAAAATTTAAGACCATTCACCAAGAATACAGTCTGTATCTCACTATCGTAGGTGGTTTAATTCTCATGGGAATTGCCATTTCACAGATTGAGCTAATCATTGCATATATAAAAACAATTTATGGATATTTGATGATTGACTCTTTCTATTTAAAGATTTTAATGAAAATCATAGGAATAGCCTATTTATGTGAATTTTCTTCTAATATTTGTAAAGATGCAGGTTATAGTTCCATAGCAGGGCAAATTGAAATGGTTGGCAAATTATCGATTCTTATTATTAGTATGCCAATTGTAACAGCATTATTGGATACGGTAAGAGATTTTTTAAACTCATAAAATGGAAATCAGGCAAGAGGTTGCAAGAAAGGGTGAGAGAGTTGGTGATAGAAAAAAATGTGAGACAAAAAAATATATGGAAAAAGAAATGGATGATTTACTTAGGAATTGTAGCGATGATATGTTTACATCCTTGCCCAACTTATGCAAAGCAAGTAAATGGGGAGCTTACCCTTGATGACTATAACTTTACAAAAATAGAGGAAAAATTAGGAGAACAAGAGGGAGCTTCCTTTTCTTTTCGAGAAATGGTTGGCTATATTATGACCGGAAATATTACAAAAGCCTGTGAACTTGTTGGACAAGGACTTTGGAATAGTTTCATGGAAGAAGTGATAAGGAATAAAAAGTTAATGATTCAAATTCTTTGTATTGTAATTTTTTCATCTATCTTTGTCAATTTTTCTCATGCTTTTTCCTCAAAAAATGTTGGAGAGGCTGGTTTTTTTGTTACATATTTAATTTTATTTAGCATATTAGCTACTTCTTATGGAATTGGAGTTTCTATGACAGAAAAAGTAGTAAAACAACTTTTAGAATTTATGAAGGTATTTATTCCAACGTTTTGTATTTCTGTTACAACAGCATCTGGATTTGCTGGTTCTGCTGGCATTTATAGTATTTTAATGGTAGCTGTTATGGCAGTAAATTATTTGATTTTGACGGTATTATTGCCATTTGTGAATCTCTATTTTGTATTACAAATGGTAGATAATTTGGGAAATGAAAAGCATTTTTCTAAATTTGCACAAATTGTAAAAAGTGGATGTGAATGGAGTATGAAAACATTATTTATTGGGATTGCAGGAGTTCAAGTATTACAAAGTCTTATTTTACCAGCCATTGATTCTGTAAAAGGAACCGTTGTACAAAAGGGAGTATCGTTAATACCGGGGGCAGGACAGGCAGTATCGGCTGTCTTAAGTACTATGTTAGGAGCAGGAGTGATTATTAAAAATAGTATTGGAGTAACAGGTCTTCTTTGTATTTTAGTATTTGTGAGTTTACCGATCATAAAATTAACAGTTTTATGTATGAGTTATCAATTATTAGCAGCTATATTACAGCCTGTTTCAGATAAAAGAACGATGAGTTGTATTCAAGGAACAGGAGATTCTATGAGCCTTTTATTAAAAGTAATTTGGATGGTAGCAGGATTATTTATGGTGAGTTTGGCATTAGCAGCAGCTTCTACCAATGTTGTGTATTACAGTCAGATTTAAGGGAGGAGATTATGCTAGAATCAATTCAAACTTATATACAAAAAATTGTATTATTTGGAATCTTAACAACAATTTCTTATCAAATATTACCGGGGGAAAAGTATGAAAAATATATAAAACTTTATATGGGATTTCTATTTATATTTCTTATCTTTTTTCCATTACTACAAGTAAGTGGAATTGAGGCATCCTTTCGGAGTTTTTATCAATCGTATGAAAAGGAGCTAAACGATAAGGGAGAAGATGAGAAAATAAAAGAAACACTCTATGAAAAATACGAGGAATCTTTAGAAAAACAACTAGGAAAAGTCCTAGAAGAGCAAGGGTATCAAGTCGATACAATTGAAGTTGTAACCGATAGAAAAGAAGGAGGGAATTTGAAAGAAGTTTCGGTTACATTGATAGGAAAGAGGGAGGATAAAATAGAAGTTCCTGTTGTAAAGATTCAAGAAAAGAAAGAGCTTACGAAGGAAGAAGAGCAAAAGAAAGAAGAAGTAAAACAGTTACTATCAACTATGTATCAAGGAGAAGATATTTCTTTGATTGTCAACTACATAAAATAAAAATTTAGGGAAGGGATTTATATGCCAGAATTAAAAGAAAAGTGGATGGCAAAGGTAAAAGAGATAGGTTTGTTAAAAATCTCATTGCTTTTAGTGGCGGGACTTATTCTTGTTATTACAAGTTTTCCAAGAGAGACAGGTACAAAAGATACAAGTCAAAGAAGTACAGAAGTACAATCTGTTGTAAAAGAGTATCAAATCACTTATAAAGAAAAGATGGAACAACAAGTAACAGAAGCATTAGAGCAAGTGGAAGGAATTGGAAAAACAAAAGTGATGATTACATTAAAGGGTTCAAAAGAGATTGTAGTGAATAAGGATACACCAATTGATGAACAGACGACAAAGGAAATGGATAGTCAAGGAGGAACAAGAGAAGAGAGCCATTATAGCCAACAAGAAACAACGGTATTAGTAACAAATAGCGAAGGAGAAAGTGTACCATATGTTGTAAAAGAGTTGGAACCAGAAATAGCAGGAATTGTTGTAATTGCACAAGGGGCCAATAGTGAAACAGTCGTTCAAGAAATTACTGATGCTTGTGAAGTATTATTTTCAGTACCTGTACATAAGATAAAAGTAATGAAGATGAAACATTCGTAAATAAGGAGGTATTATGAAGAATATCGTAAAGAAGAATCAAATTATTATTACTGCATTATCCATTATGATCGCTGTTGCAGGATACTTAAATTTTTCAGGGAGGGAATTAACCATTCCTGACGATGGATTAGAAGTGTCCAATACATCAGTGAAAGAGGAAGAGCAAACAAAACAAGATACCAATGAATCAGAACCGGGAACAGAAGAACAAACAGAAGAGACATTAGTAGATACGATGGACATTTCTGATGCAGATGAAGTAAGTAGTGTTGCTTCTAATGAGGGAGCGATTGGAAATCAAGATGATGCGCAAGTATCTGCTCCAGTGCAAGATAGTATAGAAAGTGATATTTCTGATAC
>JADIML010000228.1 GCA_017694765.1 Candidatus Scybalomonas excrementavium | reverse complement strand
AGAATAAAATTCTGTTATGTACTTTGTGTATGGAAGTGAAAGGAAATCGCATAGCAGTAGCTCCTTTGGTTTTTCAACAGTTTATGAAAAAGAAAGAAAAAATATACGTTGCAAAATTTTTAATCATTCACTATAATGAATCTATTGATTATGAAAGAGGAGTGTGGAACTCAATATGGATAGCAAGCTAGAGAATCTTGATTTATTACAAAGAATTCAGGTTAAGCAATCTGAGTTTAGTAAGGGACAAAAACGCCTAGCCGCTTATGTGATAGAAAATTACGATAGAGCAGCATTTTTAACAGCCTCAAAACTTGGAAAAGAGGCATCAGTTAGTGAATCGACAGTTGTAAGATTTGCATACCAACTAGGATATGATGGGTATCCAGAATTACAACAAGCGATAAAAGTTGTTGTTCGAACCCAGTCAAATTCTATTCAAAGAATGGAAAGCGTGTTAGAACAAGTTGATGAAAATAAATTGCTACCTTCTATTTTACAGTTTGATGGAAAGAAACTAAAGGATACTTTAGATGATTGTGATGAAGGAGAATTTAATAAAGCGTTAGATATGATTTTAAAAGCGAAACATATCTACATATTAGGTGTGAGAAGTTCGGCTTTTTTGGCAGGAATTTTAGGACATTATTTTAATATGATTTTTGACAATATTCGTCTTGTAGATTCTGGTGGAATGCTTGACACGTTAGAACAAATTTATCGAATCGAAAAAGACGATGTGTTTATTGGAATTAGTTTCCCAAGATATTCAAAGCGTGCAGTAGAAACATTAGCCTATGCAAAAAAGCAAGGAGCAAAAACAATTACAATTACCGATAGTATGCAGTCTCCACTTACGCTTTATGGCACTTGTAATTTAATTGCAAGAAGTGATGTTATTGGGATTGTAGATTCCTTAGTCGCTCCACTTAGCCTGATTAATGCTTTAGTTGTCGGAAGTTGTTTAAAGAAGAGAAATGACGTTTATACACGTTTATCGGATTTAGAAAGACTTTGGGAAGAATATGAGGTATATGATACTGTAGAATCAATGCAAAAAAAGGATGGAATTCGTTATGTCTGATGTAATTGTAGTAGGTGGTGGACCAGCAGGGATGATCTGTGCTTTGGTCGCTGCTAGAAGAGGAAGAAAAGTGATTCTTCTTGAAAAAAATGAAAAAGTTGGAAAGAAGCTTTTTATTACAGGAAAAGGACGATGTAATGTAACAAATGCAAGCGATATCGAAGAGTTATTGAATCAGGTTGTTACAAATCGAAGATTTTTATATAGTTCTTTTTATGGATTTACTAACGACGATCTTATGAAACTTTTCGAGGAACTAGGATGTCCTTTAAAAGTAGAAAGAGGAAATCGTGTCTTTCCAGTTTCTGATAAGTCCAGCGATATTATTGGAGCATTATTAAAAGAGTTAAATCGTCTTCAAGTAAAGATAGAATGTCATACAGAAGTAACGAATATAATCGTAGAGCAAGAAAAAGTAAAAGGTGTCCAATTGAAAAATGGAACGATTTTATATAGCGAGTCTGTAGTAGTAGCAACAGGTGGTATTTCTTATCCACAGACAGGCTCAACAGGTGATGGATATGAATTTGCTAAACGTGTTGGACATGCTGTTACAGATATTGTGCCAGCGCTTGTTCCAATGAATATAAAAGAAGAAGACTGTAAAAAAATGCAAGGGCTATCTTTAAGAAATATTGGATTTAAAGTAATAAGGGGCAAAAAGACGTTGTACGAAGATTTTGGAGAACTTTTATTTACCCATTTTGGAATTAGTGGACCAGTTGTTCTTAGTGCAAGTTCTCATCTTCCAGCGAAACCAACGAAAGAAGAAACGATTATTGAAATTGATTTAAAGCCAGCACTTACGGTAGAACAATTAGATGCGAGATTATTAAGAGATTTTGAAGCATATCGAGGAAGGCAGTTTAAAAATTGTTTAGACAAACTATTACCGGCAAAAATGATTCCTGTTATGATTGAAAGAAGTGGAATTGATCCCATGAAGAAAGTGAATGTCATTACAAAAGAAGAGAGAATGCGCTTAGTACAGTGCTTCAAACAATTTCGTCTGCATATGAATGGTCTACGAAGCTTTCGAGAAGCAATTGTTACAAAAGGTGGGGTAGCAGTAAAAGAAATCCAACCTAGTACAATGGAATCAAAAAAAGTGCAAGGACTGTATTTTGTAGGTGAAGTGCTTGATTTAGATGCAGTAACTGGTGGATATAATTTACAGATCGCATGGTCAACAGGACATGCAGCTGGGGAACATTGCTAGGGAGGATAAAAAAATGATGAATATTGCTATTGATGGACCAGCAGGAGCTGGAAAGAGTACGATTGCAAAGAGGGTTGCCAAACAGTTAGGATTTATTTATGTGGATACTGGGGCGATGTTTCGCGCAATGGGTTTATATTTTTTAAGAAATCAATTTGATATGGAACAAAAGTCTTTATTAGAAGAAGAAAGTAAAAAAATAGACATTGCTCTTAAATTTGAAAATGGAGAACAACAGGTACTTTTAAATGGAGAAAATGTAAACGGATATATTCGTGTAGAAGAAGTTGGAAAAATAGCTTCTATTATCGCAACAAATCCAGCAATCCGTACACGTCTATTGGAATTACAACAAAAAATTGCAAGAGAAAATCATGTTGTTATGGATGGACGTGATATTGGGACATGTGTTCTTCCAAATGCACAAGTAAAAATTTATCTCACAGCCTCTTCCAAAGAAAGAGCAAGAAGAAGATATGAGGAACTCATTGCAAAAGGAGAACAGTGTGATATTGCTATTATCGAAGAAGATATTATTCAAAGAGATTATGCAGATATGAATCGTGAAATTGCTCCATTAAGACAAGCAAAAGATGCAGTACTAATTGATTCTTCTGATATGACAATTGAAGAAGTTGTCCATGCCATTTTAAATGAGTATGAACAGAAAAAATAAAAAATAGAAAATTTATAGAAATTTATAATAGAAAGCTGGAAATAGAATGGAAGTTCGAGTAGCGAAAACAGCAGGTTTTTGTTTTGGTGTAGAGCGTGCTGTTAGTAAAGTTTATGAACATGCAAATGAAAAAAATATTTATACGTATGGTCCAATTATTCATAATGAAACAGTTGTAGAGGATTTAAAGAAAAAAGGTGTTGACGTTATTGAGTCATTAGAAGAATTAAAAGCACAAAAAGAGGGTACAATTATCATTAGATCCCATGGTGTTTCAAAAGATATTTATGATTTAATTGAGAGCAAAGGATTGGAATTAATCGATGCGACTTGTCCTTTTGTAAAGAAAATTCATAAAATTGTAAAGGAACAAAGTGAATTAGGGCATGAAATTGTGATTATTGGAAGCAAACAGCATCCAGAAGTAGAGGGAATCAAAGGCTGGGCTTGTAATACACCAACGATTATTTCTACGATAGAAGAAGCTGAAAATTTAGCGATTCCAAAAGAAAAAAGTATTTGTATCGTATCCCAAACGACATTTAATTACAAGAAATTTCAAGATCTAGTTGAAATTATTTCAAAAAAGGGTTATGATATAAGTGTTTTTAATACGATCTGTAATGCTACAGAAGAAAGACAGACAGAAGTAAGCGCTCTTGCAAAAGAAGTGGATGCAATGATTGTTATTGGTGGCAAAAGCAGTTCGAATACTCAGAAGCTTTATGAAATAAGTAAAAGAGAATGTGCGAATACTTACTATATACAGACACTTGATGACTTGGATTTTAAAATGTTCAATGAATCCATTAATAGCGTAGGTATTACGGCAGGGGCTTCTACCCCAAATAATATAATTAAGGAGGTTCATAAGGGCATGTCTGAAATGAGTTTTGAACAAATGTTAGAGGAAAGTTTAGTAACAATTAGAAATGGTGAAATTGTAGAAGGTACAATCATCGATGTAAAAGAAGATGAAATCATTTTAAATATTGGTTACAAAGCAGACGGAATCATCACTAGAAGTGAATATTCAAACACTCCAAATATCGACTTAAGAGAAGAAGTAAACGTTGGAGACACAATGGAAGCAAAAGTTTTAAAAGTTAACGATGGTGAAGGTCAGGTTCTGTTAACATATAAGAGACTTGCAGCTGAAAAAGGAAATAAGAGATTAGAAGAAGCGTTCAATAATAAAGAAGTATTGACAGCAAAAGTTGCACAAGTATTAGATGGTGGATTAAGCGTAGTTGTAGAAGAAGCAAGAGTATTTATTCCTGCTAGCTTAGTATCTGATACTTATGAAAAGAACTTAGAAAAATATGCAGGTCAAGAAATTCAATTTGTAATCAGCGAATTCAACCCTCGTAAGAGAAGAATTATCGGTGATAGAAAACAGTTATTAGTAGCTGAAAAAGCAGAAAAACAAAAAGAATTATTTGCAAAAATCAACGCTGGAGATACAGTAGAAGGTACAGTTAAAAATGTAACTGACTTTGGTGCATTCATCGATTTAGGTGGAGCAGATGGACTTCTTCACATTTCTGAAATGTCTTGGGGACGTGTTGAAAACCCTAAGAAAGTTTTCAAAGTTGGAGAACAAGTAAAAGTTCTTATCAAATCTATTGATGGTGATAAAATTGCATTAAGTTTAAAATTTGATGATCAAAATCCATGGTTACATGCAGATGAAAAATATGCAGTAGGTAACGTAGTAACTGGTAAAGTTGCTAGAATGACAGATTTTGGTGCATTCGTAGAATTAGAACCAGGTGTAGATGCTTTACTTCATGTATCTCAAATTTCTAAAGATCATGTTGAAAAACCATCTGATGTATTAAAAGTTGGACAAGAAATTACAGCAAAAGTTGTTGATTTCAAACAAGATGATAAAAAAATCAGCTTAAGTGTAAAAGCTTTAGACGATACAAAAGAAGAAGTGACAGAAGAAGCAGAAGCGTAAGATATATTACAATACTGTGTGAAATAAAAAAGAGAGTTCCTCGTAACAAGATGTTTTGGGAACTCTCTTTTTTTAGATATAGTTTATGATATCACAATAAGGAGAAGGCATCTATGAAATGAACGTATCATTATTTTAAGATTTTTGGAATAAGCTGTTATACTTTTTTAAAAGTTCTAACCGTTTAAAAAACATTGTTTCAATTTTATTAT
>JADIML010000227.1 GCA_017694765.1 Candidatus Scybalomonas excrementavium | reverse complement strand
TAAATAAAAATCCAAATATTGTTGAACTTCTTTTCTTCTTTCTTCATTTCCATTATAGTACCACTGAAAGAAATTCGTGGCATCTTCTTTTGTTTTAAAATTCAAATATAAATAAATATATGCCTCACTATCGCTAATTGGATAAATGACTTGTTCATAAGGGTTATCTGGATCTACTTGAAGTTCTCTTAATGTTTTATTATCCCAACTTGGAATCGGTACATCCAGTTGTATTTCAATTTTTCCATTATGGCTTAGCTGCTCATATTCTTCCTTTGTCAATGGATTTCTTGTAACACCATCTTTCCCAATACAAATCTCTGGTACTAAATATGCAATCTGTGTTCCTTTGACATTAAGACTTTCTCCTGTTACAAATATATGATCGCTTCCATTTGCTTGTATTTTACTATTCACATAACTATTACCCGCTAACATCATATGAGTTAATTTGGTTAAATCTAATGTCGTATGTTTTCCATTAATAGAAATCGAACTACTTTGATCGGCTTCGCTTTCTGTGTTATATTTCACACCTCTTATTTTAAATTCGGAACTTTGGGCAGCTTCTTTGGAACCGTATCCATAATATTCTCCTGCAAGAGTTACTTGACTACTAAGCTCAATTCCCCTTTGCACCGTTAAATCATCTGCAAAACAGGTTTTACCTAATAATTGTACGGTAGAAGATAAAACATCCATTCCTTCTGCCCATAAAGACGTGGAAGAAGAGGTTAGAAAAGTAGCATGTGGCTGAATAGTTACCTTTCCCTTACTTACCACATATTCATTATTAGAAATTTCAACATTTAAATAATCTCCAACAGTAATATGAGTTCCACCATAAATATTTCCTTGAATTTGAATTTTAGCATCTTCTGGATCTATACCTGCTTGCCCATCCATAAAATCAATTCCATTTTTGGCAATAATGCTCATATTCATCAAGTCTGGTAAATTCGTTGGCGTTGGAAATGTCATCTCTGGAGCTTGTAATTTAATATCAGTTTCTATCACAGAAGCATGCCCTTGTTCATCAATATGGGTTACCTTTATATTTTTTAATGTCACACTCTCTCCATTGATAACATTCATAAGTGGTTGTGTATTTTCTTTTGTGCTAATCATTAATTCTTCTTTGGAAGATTCTCGTGTTAATTCATCAAATAAATCCACATAGCCTTGTAAAATTGTAAGATCATAATTCGATCGATTCATTGTATCTTCTAATCGTTCTTGTAATGTCGTTACAAATAACTGTTTAAACTGTTTTTGTCGCTTACTATCAAGTGCTTCTGTACTACTTACATCTTCTGCGTTGTATTGTTCTAATACTTTCGTATAAGCCTCAGACATTGCGATAGCAACATCTTCTTGAAGACCAGCCTTGATTTCATCAAGTGCTTTTTCTGCTGTGTAAAAACTACTTGTTCCTTTCATCTTCGTAGTTTTCATATAGAAATTCGTTGATGAAACTCCTAAAATAATCATTGCCATCGTTCCAATAAATGCAATGGCAATAATTACCGTTATTAGGGAGAAGCCTTGATTCGATTCTCTACCAATTTGCTTTAACCGTTCCATGTAAACCTCCTAATTATTTTTTGAAGTGTTCCATGTGATAATTGGTGTTTCTCCTTCATACTTCCTATCACTTGCACCCTTCTTATAGACTTGTACTGTCACATCATAAATTCTCTCTTTTGGTCCTTGATTATCGACACTGTTAAACTGTAAGATCATCTGTGCAGTTCGTCCATAAATATTTCTTCCCGTCTTGGAATCTCGATATCCTAATGTAAGCTGTGAAATTGATTTTCTCTTGGACACATCCTCTTCACTCATATCTGCATTTAAATTGGTTAATAACTTCGTTTTTGCTCGAAAAATACCAGTATTAACAAACCAGTTACTATTTCCATTCAAAGATGGAGTTTCTTCAATGGTTAAATTCATACGATATTTTTGTTCTTGATCTTTACTTGGCACTTTGGTTCCATCTTCTGTTGTTCGAGATTGTTTTACTACATAAACATTGATTGGTAAATTTTGTTCATTTTGAATGACAATTTCATCTAAAATCCCTTCCTCTACACAATCATAGTTCGGATAATAGAATACATATAAATTCTTTAAATCCTTTCCCGGTTCTGTGGAGAAAATGGTCGTTTCTAAACTCTCTAAATGAGCAAAATTTGTACTTTCCGTTACATTTGGATCATCTTTTTGTAAATCCATTCTTCCATAAGTTGTTCCATTGTTATAATTACTTGCATCTAAATAATAGTGGGCTAATACTTTCGTAACACCTTTTTCTTCTTTTACAGAAACAATTAATTTACGCTTCGTATGCTTCCACACTTCATTATACTCTAATTCCTCTGGCTCTTCTCCTTGTCTATTATTTTTTTCCCAAAGAGATTTTGCATAGGCATGTTGACGCTTTATCATCTTTTCGATAACAGCTTCTTTATCCCAGTTTTCTTGCATCATCAAAAAAGCGTCTTCATCGGTATTAATTTTAGAAATGAATGGTGCAACAAAGTCATTCTTTTTATTCTTTGCATAATAATCGGTATCATCTTTTTTATAACTGGAACTATCACTACCATTATAGGTAACTAGCACATCAAACTCTTCTCCACGACTTTGTACGTTTTGCATTTCAAAATAATAAGTAAACGCATTCTTTCCTGATGTTCTTGATACAAAACTGCCTGTTTTCCCATCATCTTTTGATAAAGTTGAACTGGTCATTTTATTCTCGTCTACAACATTTGTCTTATACGTTTTTACTGGTTCGAAATCTCCTGATGAATTTTTTATAAGCTCTTGAATCGTAATGCCATCTGTTTGATTAAAGAGTGACTCCTGCCCTCGTAAAAAAGAAAAACGACTCACATTATCACTAGATTTATCAATTGGATAATTGAAGGCAAGGGAAATTTGTGCAATACTCTTAGCTTGAATCTCTTCCATCACATTTTGTGCAAGGGCTGATGCTTCCATATAATGTTCTGACTTTTGATTTACTTGACCTGCTTGTGCAAACCCCCGTAATAAAACCAATGCAGCAATGCTAAAAATACTAATTGCAATTACCATTTCTAACAAACTAACACCTTGATTTTGCTCTTTTAATATGTTCCATATTCGTTTACCCAAGTGATAACGCCTCCTTTCTATCCATCTTATGCTACTACAACTTCTAGGTTATGAGCGATTGGCTTTTGTTGTATTCTTCTTTGTACTTGTCTTCCTTATATTGTTTGTTTTCTTCTCTGTTTTGGTGTCTTTAGAGCTTTTCGTACTCTTTTTGCTCATTGTAGCAAATATATTCTCTGTTCCAAGAGCAATTTCACCCGGATCTCTTGGTTCATAACTCGTTTCTTCGGAAATCATAGAGAAGAAGTTCATATTCATATCTCCAGATAATAATCCAGTTGTATTATCATACGTCAAGTTAATCGTATCCACTGTCATTCTTTCCTTTTGATTGGCAAGGAAGGCAAACATATCTTTGATCCCTTGATAATCAGTCTTAAACTGGATCGTATTTTGATTTCTATATAAAGCTCTTCCTCCACCTGTATAAACGACTGTTTGACTTTGCTCTTCGCTCTCTTCTACACCTTCAATCTCATTAATGGCATTTTGTGTCGCTTCTCCACTTTTTTCTGCCAATGTTTGAGAATCTTCCTCCTCTTCTACAACAGCTGTTCCATCTGGTGAATACACAAACTCTTGATTACCAAGATTGATACTATCAATCTCTACATCTACTTCTGTTTCCATATCTCTTACGACAAGAATTCCGTCTTCTTCTAACGTTTTGGAAGGAAACTCTTCCACAATCTTATCCGATTCTATTTTCATCGTTTCTGTTTCTGTTTTGAAATATTCTTCTTTCTCTTTTAAGCCTGCTAAACGAGCGACTTCTTGCTGTTTTTGTTCATTTTCTTGCTTTAACATTTCGTTTTTTTCACTATATGGACGATAGATAAGTGAAAAGCTTAAAACAAAACATGCGATTCCTAAAAAAGATAATAATAACTTCTTATCTCTTGTTGTAATCTTCGTACTAACCTTTGCCATAACTTCTCCTTATTATTCTACTTCTTGCATTTCTGAAATTGTTGCTGGTTCTACATACATCGCTGTTACACTAAATACATACTCTCCATTTTCATTTTTCGTAACACTTGATACACTAATATTAGAAATACTTTCAAACGTACGAAGTTGTAAAATAACTTTAGCTGCCACTGCTTTTGATGGTACACGAGCCGAAAAATTAATATCAGTCCCTGTAGAACTTAAACTATCTACTACGATAGATGATGGCATTTTTTGTTCCATCTCTTCTAAAAGAGCCACAAAGTTTTCATTTGGAGTTTTTGTATTATCATAAATAGAAGTCAACTCTTCATAAGCTGTCTTCTGATTCATATAGGCATTATAAATTTCTTCAACACCTTGATTTTTGGAAATTTCAGCATTTAATCGCTCCTGTTCTTTTACTTGTAAATAATGAGTCGTAATACCAACTCCTGCTATTACAACACTAGAAACTATCCCAATACCAAAAATGAGCCAAGCACCTCCAAGAGTTTCCTTTTCTTTATTTTTCTTACGAGTCATAAGCTCCATAATGCTTACATCGGAATACATAGCTCCCATATGAGCAATAAATACTCCTAGAGAATCTCGTTGCTCTGACATAGATTCATCATAACGAATCCCTCTTAGAGATGTTAATGGTTGTACTTGTTGACCAAGTTCTTCTGTTAATAGCTTATCTAATCCTTTTACAGCACAGCCAGATCCTGCATAGGCAATGGAATCAAATTCAACTCCTACATTTCTTGAAATGTAATAGTCCATAATTCTTGAAATATTCCCAACTAAATAACGAAATCCTTCTGTCACTTCACACTTTGCTTCCCAAAGATCATACGGATCTACTTCTTTATATTGTTCAAAACGGTTAAAATCTAATGTTGGATATAGACATTCTTTTTGTCGTAATACTTCCCATCCTTTTACATAATCTCCACCAGTTTGGAAAATAGGCATTGCTGCGATTGTTTCTAGTGCCTGATCAATTCCATAATTAATGGATCTTTGTAACGATAACTTTCCATCTTTTACGATAGTAAGTACTGTTTCTTTTCTCTCTATTTTAAGAAGCATATGTACGCCTTCTGGATGTTCTTTTTTCATAACTTGGTAAACACTATTGCTAGAATAGTCCATCCCAGTCATATCTAATTGGGCACGTTCTGCTGTTTCTTGATAACAGCTCGTTAATGCCTTTGGCGTTGCATATACCATTAAATGATACTGCTTTTCTATCTTCTTTTTCTCTTCGCTACCTTCTTCTTGTTTCTCAATGATATCAATAATATCATAAGAAAGAACATATTGACTAATATCTACTGGGAAATATTCATTAGCATTCAATTCTATCATATCTGGAATTCTTTTCTTCTTGACATATGGTAAATAAATTTCTTTCCCAGCAATTCTTGTGGAATAGATACTAAAATGTACTTTTTTGACTTTTTGAAGATTTCTCTTATCTAACTCTTCTCTTAATAAATGTCCTACCTCTTCTGGATTACGAATAAATCCATCTTCTACTAAATGTGGTGGAAGTAGAAAGCGAAAACAAGAAATAATTCTGCTTATCTTTCCGACTTTCTCAATTTCGGCTACTCTAACCTTAGAACTTTTAATTTCTACGCTTAAAACTCTTCCCATAAACGGTCCTTTCTGAATCTTTCTTTTTCTTAATCACGCTTCTTCTATGTTTCACTTCATACGAAACTTATTTTCTTTCTTATCCTTCTAAAACTTTCCCATATTTCCCCTATAAAATACCATAGTTTTCATTTGATTACTAGCTTTGATATTACTTTTTATAAAGGAAAAGGAAATGAAGAGTTTCTCTCCATTCCCTTTTCTTTGATCTACTTTTGTTAGAAACCAAATGGAAATGTTGCTTATTCTTTCCACTTGTTATAATGATTCTTTTTATTTACTTGTTCATTCTCCTGAATATTCATATTATGGTTGGTAATAGGGGGGTTCAGGAAAACTTGAACTTATGGTGTGGTTGTAGTTGTTGTAGTTTTTTCGCTTGATAAATCTGTTACATCTGTAGAACTATAAGAAACTGTTACAGATGAATCAGAACCAATTTCAATCTTAGCTGAAATTGTACCAGAACCACCAGAAATACTATCCGCACCCCATCTATTAGATTTTAATTTTAAAGATGTATTTTTTGTACCTAACGTAAAATTATATCCTGCATACTCTTTTAATGCATTTGTTATTTTATTTGTAACTCCACTTGGTGTACCTGTAACAGATATTGTTGTTCCTGATGTTTCCATTTTAATTGTATAAGTTCCATATGGAATATTATAATCTGTATCTGCTGACGCTACTTTCACAGCTTCTACTAATCTTTCTAAGTTACTTACGTCTGTTGATTTTCTTGATTTTTCCACATATTTCATATATTGTGGTGCAAGTAATCCAACTAAGATTGCAAGAATTGCAATTACAATGATTAATTCCACTAATGTAAAACCTTTGTTATCTTTTTTTCTTTCTCTTAACCAGTTTAACATTGTTATCTCCTCTTTTCTTTTATTGTATTTATTTGTTTTGTTTGCTATCTATAAGGAAAACGACTCCCCCTATCAAAGTCGTTGACCATCTATTTTATTGTCTCTTACATAATACTATCATAAAGAGAACTAATTGGCGATACTACGGCAATTACTAAAAACCCAACAATAAACGACATAATTACAATAATCATTGGCTCTAGGGCTGCTAGCACTGCCTGTGTTGTCAACTCAACCTCTTCATCATAATAATCGGCAAGTTTTTCTAACATGTCTTCCATGTTTCCAGTTTCTTCCCCAATGTTAATCATATGATATACCATCGGTGGAAATAGTCCACTTTCTCTTAATGGCTCTGATAATGGAATCCCCTTCATAACTTCTTCTCTCGATTCCATTAATATCTTAGAATAATGAATATTTCCAACAATACGGCTTACGATTTCCAAGCAGTCAATCATCGGAATCCCTGTGGATATCAATGTTCCTGTTGTTCTTGCAAACTGCGCACATGTGGATTTGATAACTAATTTCCCAAAAAGGGGCATTCTCATCTTAATTCTATCGATTACGATTTTTCCATTTTCTGTTTTATAGTAAGTTTTATAGGCAAACATAGCCAATCCAACTAAAATGGCTACTACATACCAATTTTTCCCTAGCCATTTACTAGAGTTCATAACGGCTAACGTAATAGCTGGCATTTCTCCATCAACTTCGGCAAACATTTCAATAAATTGTGGAATTACAAATAATAGCATAATGAAAACAACTCCAATAGATGCTAATACTAAAATAATCGGATATACCGTTGCTTTCTTAATCGTTGCTTGTAATTTTGCCTCTTTCTCAAACTGAACTGCCATACGGTCAAAGGACATTTCTAAATTTCCTGAAATTTCCCCAGCAGCTACCATATCAGTTAAAAGTTCTGGAAATACGTGATTTTGTGATCGCATAGAGTCGGATAATGTATTTCCTTTCTCTACATCAGCAAGAACTTCTAATAACGCCTCTTTTAATATTTTATTCTCCGTCTGCTCGGCTAACATTTGAAGGGCATTTTTTAGAGATACCCCTGCTTGAATAATACTTACAAACTGTCGACATAATACACTTAAATCTCTTGGTTTAATTTTCTGTCCAAAGGAAAAATCTAGCTTATGAAATAATGCGCTTTGTTCTACTACTTTTACTGGTGTAAGACCATTGTTTTTTAAGGTTTCTGTTAAGTCCGTACGATCAGCTGCTTCCATTGTGCCTTTTTTTTCTTGCCCATGTCTGTCAACTGCCACATAGGAATAATTTGGCATTCCCTTCACCACCTTTTATAACATTAATCTACGACTCATTGCAACAGGATCTTGCGCAAATGTTACAAGACTTTCTTCTGTAATTAAACGTTTCATAAACAAATCATATAATGTATCATCCATTGTTTGCATACCAAGACGTTTATTTGTCTGCATAAAGGATGGAATTTGGAATGTTTTTCCTTCACGAATTAAGTTACGAACTGCGGGATTCGCAATTAATACTTCTAAAGCTGCCACACGTCCATGTCCATCTGCCTTTGGCAATAACTGTTGAGAGACAACACATTCTAAAACAGAGGCTAACTGAATACGAATCTGTTGCTGTTGATTTGGAGGAAATACGTCAATAATACGATCAATTGTTTTATCTGCTCCAATTGTATGTAAGGTTGAAAATACGAGATGACCTGTTTCTGCTGCTGTAATTGCTGTGGAAATTGTTTCTAGGTCACGCATCTCTCCTACTAAAATAACATCTGGATCTTGACGAAGTGCTGCACGTAACGCATGTGCATAACTTTCGGAATCACTTCCCATCTCTCTTTGATTAACAAGAGATTTTCCATGATTATGTACGTATTCAATCGGATCTTCTAAGGTAATAACATGATGATTATGTGTCTGATTAATTTTATGAATCAACGCTGCAAGTGTTGTTGATTTCCCACTTCCTGTTGGTCCTGTTACAAGAACTAATCCTCTTTTTCTCTCTGTCATATCCATAACAGCCTTTGGAATACCAAGCTCTTCTGGATCTGGAATACGAAATGGTAAAATTCTCATAACAGCAGCAAGATTCCCTTTTTGTTTGAAGACATTAACACGAAATCGTCCAACTCCATCGATGGAATAAGCAAAGTCCGTCTGTCCTGTCTGTTCTAATTCTTCTTTATAACGTTCTGATAAGATAGGTGCAATTAATTGCTCCATATCGTTAGCTATCAATGGTTCTACACCAACTGGTTTTAAAGAACCATCGATACGAAAACTTGGCGCTCTTCCTACTGTTAAATGAATATCGGATGCTCGATTTTCTGAAGCATTGATTAAAATTTCATTTAATGTATTCATTCTCTTCTTCCTTTCTCACTCTTTTGTATGAAAGAGTCATTCTTCCTTTATTCATGTTCATATGAAGCTCTTAAAATTTCTTCTATCGATGTAATTCCTTCAAGCACTGCATGAATTCCATTTTCTCTTAACGTTTTCATTCCATGCTCTCTCGCTGTACGAATCATATCTTCTGTTGAAGCATTTTCAATAATTAAACGACGTATCGTTTCATTAACTTGCATAATTTCAAAAATCGCTGTTCGT
>JADIML010000226.1 GCA_017694765.1 Candidatus Scybalomonas excrementavium | reverse complement strand
GCTCAATACCTACTGATAGATACCAATATTTATTATCATAACTGATTCTTGGATTACTATATCTCACTCCAATCGGTATCTGTTCCTTTATCTTTATCCAACCAACTTTTTCAATATGAACATACCCTTTTTTTACTTTTAGTTTTACAGTATCATTGTAAAATGATTTCTTACTTTTTCTTTTGCTCTTAAACTTAGGCTTATCTGCTAACCCTATAAAGAATCTTTTATAGGCATTACAAGCATCTTTTACTGCTTGCTTTGCTACATTGTTAGATACTTCACTTAGCCAACTTAACTCTGATTTCTTTAGAACCGTTAATTCTTTTCTAAGAAACCCATCTGATAGAAATTTTCCACCATTTTTATAATTTTCTTCTTGTCTTGCAAGTGTCCAATTATAGACAAACCTTGCAGTACCTACTGATTGCCATAATTTTTGTTCTTGTAACTCACTTGGATATAACCTAACTTTCTTCGCAAGTATCACCCTCTATCAACTCCTTCATCAGTTTCTTAGCCTTATTCGCTCTCTTTCCTTGAAATCTGCAACTAAATACTGTAACTATTTGAATGAAATCTTCTACGAATTCCTGTTCGTCTGTCTTTTCAGTATTATCAATCACTTCAATCGTAGTTCCATATTTTTCACAAAGATTTTCTATTAACTCATACCCAAATCGAATGAATCTATCTTTATAAAGAACTACTATTTTATCAACTTCTGAATTCGTAATCATATCTATTATTTGATTCAATCCTTTTTTATTATAATCCATTCCACTCCCAATATCTGTTATTATTTCAAATTGATAACCTTTCGCATACATATATGTTTTTACATGTTCAATTTGTTGCTCAAGGTCATCTTTTTGCTTGTTAGAACTAACTCTACAATATCCAATAATTTTTTTATCTTTTTTCGTTTTTGATTTCAAACCTAAAAAATGATTCAGTTGTTCTTGAGAATAATATCTTGTTCCCCCAACTGTTACATGCGACGGTTTTAAAGTTCCGTTCTTATCCCAATTTCTAAGTGTTTGTACTGTTTTGCCTATTTTATTTGCAAATTCTCCTATTGAGTAGTATTTCATAATATATCACCTCAATAAGATTATACCATAATCTATAAATATTTCAATTATTTTTATAGATATTGTTATATTTATTCAAACTGTTACCACCCTCCTTTATCTATATATCAATTAGTTAGATTTATTGTAACAAAGAAACCATAATTAGACAATATCGCTTTTTCTTCTTTCTAAAACGACTTTTCAAATACACCCTTTCGTATCTCTTTCATTTCCTGTATAATAAAGTTCTATATAAGATAGCAACTCTTTATCAAATAGTATATACGAATTTTTAGGAGGAATTTATGAGAATCTGGGGTAAACTTTGGAAAAGCAATCGAATGATTCAAGATACTGTTATTGAAAATTATAAAATGGATCAAACTAGAACAACAAAAGTCTACGAAGCACTAGCAGATATATGTCAACAGTTTGATTTACAAATTCCTATTTGGCTTGATGTAAACAAACAAGATTTTATTCGAACTTCTCGCTGCCGGTTCTATGAAGATAGCTTTATTGAGAGCATTGATTTTGACTATCTAGAACTTCATGTAATTGAAGAGGATTACTAAAAATTTCTTCAAATCTCTGTTTGGCAAACTGTTTTATAGAATTTTCAAAATTTAAATATTGGTTCAAAAATCTTCTCCCTTGTTCGCTTAAATATGTTTTACCGCCAGCTTTTCCACCATGCTGGCGCTCTACAACTGGAAATCCTAGTTCTTGTTCCATCGTATTTAATACGTTCCATGCCTTACTATAAGACATTGCCATTCTCTTACATGCTCCTCTTACAGAGTGTGTGTCTTCGATCATTAACAGTAACATTTTCGCTCTTTTATCAAAAAATATGTTTTCTTTTGCTAGACTAATTGTAAGGTGCGAGTGAAAGATTTGCTTATTATGAACTTCTAATAATGCTTGGCTGTTACTTGATTGTTCACTACTATATAAAACTCCTTCATCTTTTACTTCTATCCAAACTCTTTCTTGCTGCATAGAACGAAGAAATCCTTTCATTCCACCTTCTCCATCATACGATAAAATTTGTGGAATAAAAACAGAGTTAATACAAATAGGATGTCCTGTTTTTCCTTCGTATACAGGACTTATAATTCCACCCTTTTGTTCTAACAGACGATTTACCGTTTCTGTAGTAAAGAAAGGAACATCTACTTTTGTAAAAAGAATTCGATCACATTTTCCTTCTAAATAAGAACATCCAATTTTGGCAGATTCAAACATATGTGTTTCTTCATATCTCTCATTTCTTAAAAAAACTACCCCATAATCCGATAAATGTCGTTCTACTTCTTCTGCTTGATGTCCCGTAATAACAACGATAGGCTCAACACCTGCACATTGAAGTGTTACGACTAACCGTTTCACAACAGAAATATTGCCAAGTTCTTTTAATGGCTCAAACATACGATCACTGTTTCTCTTTCCTGCTGCTGTAATAATTGCCCCTACTTTTTGCTGATTCATATAACTATAACTTCCCTTCTTTCATAACCTATAATTACAAAAGACAAAAAACAGGGTGCTGATTTTTGTCAGTACCCTGTTTTTATCATCTTCTTATAATCTTGCCATTAATTGTTCTCTTTCTTCTTCGTATCCTGGTTTTCCAAGAAGCGCAAACATATTTTTCTTATAGCTTTCTACTCCTGGTTGATCAAATGGATTTACACCTAATGTATATCCACTTACACCACAAGCAAATTCAAACATATAGAAAAGTTGTCCTAAATAGAATTCATTTAATTCTGGCATAGAAACTTTTAAGTTTGGAACTCCACCATCCACATGGGCAAGAACTGTTCCATTCATCGCACTTTTATTTACAAAATCAACTGTCTTTCCAGCTAAATAGTTCATACCATCTAAATCAACTGCTTCTTCTTCTAATACGATTTCACATCTTGATTTTTCTACTGAGATTAAAGTTTCGAAATGATTTTGTGCTCCATCTTGAATAAACTGTCCCATAGAATGTAAATCTGTTGTTAAATCTACAGATGCTGGGTAAAGACCTTTTCCATCTTTTCCTTCTGATTCTCCATATAACTGTTTCCACCATTCAGAAACATAGTGAAGAGCTGGCTCATAGTTGCAAAGAATTTCGATTGTTTTTCCTCTGCGAAGTAAAATATTACGAACAGCAGCATACTTTAAAGAATCATTCTCATTAAAGTCAGCAGATAGACAGTGCTCTCTCATAGCGGCTGCACCTTCCATTAATTTTGTAATATCTGCACCACTTGCTGCAATTGGAAGAAGACCTACTGCTGTAAGAACAGAGAAACGTCCTCCTACATCATCAGGTACTACAAATGTTTCGTATCCTTCTTCTGTTGCAAGATTTTTTAAAGCTCCCTTTGCTTTATCTGTTGTAGCATAAATTCTTTTTGCTGCTTCTTCTTTTCCGTATTTTTCAACTAATAACTTTTTGAACACACGGAAAGCAATTGCTGGTTCTGTTGTTGTTCCAGATTTTGAAATAACATTGATTGAGAAATCACGATCTCCAATTACATCAATTAAATGTTGAATATAAGTAGAACTAATATTGTTTCCAGCAAAATAGATTTCTGGTGTTTTTCTAATTGATTTATCTACATTATTATAAAAACTATGTCTTAATGCTTCGATTGCAGCTCTTGCTCCTAAATAAGAACCTCCAATACCGATTACAACTAAAACTTCAGAATCTGATTGGATTTTTTCTGCTGCTTTTTGAATTCTTACGAATTCTTCTTTATCATAATCAACAGGAAGATTAATCCATCCGATGAAATCATTTCCTGCACCTGTTCCATCTACTAAAACTTTTTTAGAATCGTTAATAATACGACTCATCATCTGTACTTCTTCTTCAGAAATAAACTGTTTTGCATTTGAATAATCAAAACTTACTCCATTTAACATGTTGAAACACACTCCTTTAATGTTGATTAAAACCCACTTCGTTGTTTATTGTATCAGAATTTTCCTTTTTTATCAATGTTAAAACTTTAACCCAAATACTCTTTTAATAGACAAAATGTATTTTCTACTCCCTTTTTATGGCTTCTCTCATAGCCATGGGAAGCATAGACACCGGCTCCGATTAACCCATGTTTTACATCATATCCAGCTCTAAGCCCTGCTTCTGCATCAGAGCCATAAAACGGATATACATCAACTGCAAAATCTAAATTTGCCTTTTTTGCACAAGCAATCAGATTGGTAACAACATCATAGTGATATGGTCCTCCACTATCTTTTGCACAAATCGATACTTGATGTTCTTTACAAGCAAGTCCTTCTCCTACACATCCCATATCAACCGATAAAATTTCACTGACATCTTCTGGAACAGAAGCTGAGCCACCATGACCAACTTCTTCAAATACTGTAATATGATGGTAAATCTTTCGATCAGCTTTCACATTTTCTTCTTTCAAATATTTCGCATATCCAAGTAAAATACCTACACTTAATTTATCATCTAAAAAACGACTTTTTATATATCCAGACTCTGTAATAACGGTTCTTGGATCAAAGCACACTATATCTCCTGTCATAATACCAAGCGCTTCTACTTCTTCTTTTGAAGATACCATTTCATCAATGACAACTTCCATAACATCAAAAGAACGACTCGTAGAACTATACTCTTTATTTACATGTACAGAAGCATTTTTCATCTGAAATGTTCCATCATATTTCTTCCCTTGTCTTGTAATAATTTTACAGTTTTCTGCCTCTGCATTATTGGCATTAAGACCACCAATTGGTGTTACTCTAAGGCGTCCATTGGTCATGATTTCTGCAACCATAGCGCCTAATGTATCGATATGTGCTTCTACTAAAATTCCATCTCTTTGTGGCTCATTCTCTTCCAATGAGCCATTGAGACATACAAGGACACCACCTTTTTTTGTGAAAACAGGTTCATATCCAAATTCTCTATATTTTTCTAATACATATTGAGCCACTTCTTTTGTATAACCTGATGGGCTATCAATCCCTAAAATTTCTTTTGTTTCTTCTAATATATAACTACTATAATCCATATCGTTCTCTTACTTCCTCTCTTAATTAATTTTATAATAACAAATATTATTTGATTCTTTTTCAGTTTTATCATAACTTTTCGTTTTCACAAGCTTTCGTAAAAGAAAATATTTATTTGCTAATATTTGCTATTTTAAACAATTGCTCTTCTTTTATCAAGTTCCAATAACTTCGTTACCAATTCTTCACAAATGGCAAGCTCACTTTTATGATTCGTATCAATAACAATATCTGCTGCTGCCTCGTATTTTTCTCTTCTTTTTTCCATCAATTCTTTAATAAATTCTACATTTTTATTTTGTTCAATTAACGGTCGATTATGACTATCTTTGACACGCTCAAAAATTGTCTGTGGGGTGGCTGTTAAAAGAACGACTTTTCCTTGTTTCTTCATTTCTTTCACATTACACTCTCGCAATGGAGTTCCACCTCCACAGGAAATGACAACATTCTTTTTTTGCTGGATTTCCTTTAATAAATTTGTTTCTAAATTCCGAAAATATTCCTCGCCATATACTTCAAAAATATCAGAAATTTCCATTCCTTCTCTTTTGGCAATTAACTGATCCATCTCTACAACTTCCATATCAAATAAAAGGTTTAAATAATCAGAAATTGTTGTTTTCCCAGCTCCCATAAATCCAATTAATACAATATTATAAGAAAACAACTTTCGTGCTTGAATCTTTTTACTATTTCGAATTATTTCTTTAAAAACTGCTATTACTTCTTTTTGATGCTTATGTCCTTTTAGTTGTTCTTCTAACCATATTCTTTGTTTTTTCTCTTGTTCTGGTTGAATGATTTGCATATGATTTTTCTCTTTATATGCCATAATTTCTTCCACAATAGAATTCCTTCTTAAGAGTACTTCTAAAATTTCTTCATCACACTGCTTTAATTGTTCTCGCAATTTCATTAGCTGTTCCATGAATCAATACTTCCTTTCTTTTGGTAAACGTAAAGAATTGAATTACTATAACAGTAATTTGTATATTTTTCAATAAAAAAAGCCATATGACTAAGATAACATATTCTCAATCATATGACTATTTCTAAATTATTTTTATAATTCATCTACATTAGGAAATCGAAACCCTTGTTGTTCTAAAAATGTTAATACTTCATCTAATGCCTCTGTATTGGATTTTGATACATTATGAATTAACGGAACTGCACCATTATGATAATATTTCTTAAAATGTTCTACGACATAATCTTTTCCCGGCTGATTATTTACATCATAATCTAGATAGGCGATACTCCAAAAAATCGTTTTATATCCTAAGTCTTGGCTGATTTTTAACGTTCTTTCACTATATTCTCCCATTGGTGGACGAATATATGGATCCATTTCATATCCAGTTTGTTCTTTCATATAAGAGGCACATTCTTTTATTTCTTGTATGACTTCTTCTGAGGACTTTGTTGGCATACTTGGATGGGAACATGTATGATTTCCTACAAAATGACCTTCCTCTTTCATTCGTTTTACCAAATCCACATTATCTCGAATAAATGTTTTTGTTACGAAAAAAATTGCTTTTGCATTATGCTTTTTTAAGGTATCTAAAATAGTTGGAGTAAATCCATTTTCATACCCGCAGTCAAACGTCAAATACATGACCTTTTCATCCTTCCCAAGATAATAGGCATCATACTGTTCAATATCAATTTTATCTTGTGCCCCGGAACGCTCATGTTCTGTATTTCTCTTAAACCACCAAGCATTTTTTTCGTTTGGTAGGGAATCATAAGAAGTCGTTGCTTCTGTTACTACTATTTGCTTTATTTGTCTTTGTGTCATACTAGATAGCCCTACTAAAACAAGTAACCCGGTTAAAACAAATGACACAACTGCTTTTTTCATCTCTTTACTCCAATTATTCATTCCTTTGTTATTAATAATATGTGCAAGAGATTTATAAATTAGAACTAATTTTTCTCTTTGTTATAAGAAAAAATCTCGTAAAACATCTTCTAACATCGCTTCTTCTTTTTTCGTAATCGTTTGTTTTTCAATATTTCTCGCACTGGCGATTTCACTAAGACATTTTTTTAAATACTCCATATCTTCTTCGATCGTTCTCGTTTTAAACTCCGATACTTCGGGTACTTCTTTCCAATCCTCTTGTTCCCCATTGCCTCCTATTCTATGTATAAAATAATTGCCAAAATAATCTTTCATATTGGCTGATATGGTTCTCTTTTTATTTCCCATTCCTAAAGAAACTTCAAATAATAAAGAAACTAAAGTAGCCATAATCGTATAAGTAAACGTTAAGGCAATCTCTTCTGCTTTATATTGATTTAAAAGTTCATACAAACCTCCTGCGACTCCCATAATTCCTACTAATAGACATAGTTGCCAATTAAATCGATTCCATGCTCGAAGAGGAATCCCCAAAAACTTCTGCTTGTCCATATTTTTATCCACAAAAGCATCAATGTTATTCACATTCATATTTAATTTAAAACTATTTTCAAACTTTGTCTTTAAATTTCTAAGAGATTTTTTGGTTGTAAGTCCCATATTCTCAGTGGCAACTGCCATCCTTTGATAATACATTCCTAATAAAATTTTTTGTAAAATTCCAAATACTAATATGCCTGTCATTGCATACAAAAAAATGTTATGATGGAATAATTTCGTAACCATAAAACATAGCTCCCTTCTCATTCTAAAATTAATCATTCTACATTCCCAATTATACTCTTTTTTATTCTTTCCAAAAAGCCTATATCATCCTCTATTTTCTTCTAAGATTCTTATATTTTCGCAATAAAAAAACAGGAAAATTGTTTCTTTGACAACATCCCTGTTTTCTTATTTTCTGTTATTTTTTATAATATGGATTGCAATGTATGCCATATTTATTAAAAATTATTCTCCTAAGTCTTCTAACATCTGACATACTAATTTTACAGAATGTTCTATTGCCTTAGCTTCAAATTCGCTATAATCTACCTCTGCACTATGATCCGCTTTATCAGAAATTGCACGAATCACAACAAATGGAATTTTATTTAGCCATGCAACTTGAGCCATCGCAGCCCCTTCCATCTCTGTACAAAGCCCTTGAAATGTATCGATTAAATCTTGTTTTACTTCATCTTTACTAATAAATTGATCACCACTTACAACTCTTCCTGTAAATACCTGAATATCAGTATTTACTTTTTCACAAGCATTTTTTGCAAGAGTAATTAACGCTTCATCAGCCTCAAAGCAAGATTTCTCCATTTGTGGAATCACACCTCTTGCATATCCAAATCCTGTGGCATCTACATCGTGCTGAAGGGCGTTTGTTGAAATCACAATATCCCCAATATTAATATCATTACAAAGAGAACCTGCAATTCCTGTATTAATTAGTTTATTTACTTGAAAATGTCCTGCTAAAATTTGGGCACAAACTGCCATATTCACTTTCCCAATTCCACTTCTTACAACGACAACATTTTTCCCACAAAGTACCCCTTCACAAAATGTCATTCCTGCAAACTGTAATTCTTTTACTTGTGTCATTTTTTCTTTCAAGGTAGCAACTTCTTGTTCCATCGCTCCTATAATACCAATAATTTCCATTATTTTCTCCTTTACTGAAACATGTTTCTTTTCATAACTCTATCATAACAGACAACCTTTTCCTATGCAAGATAACTGCTTTTTCCAAAAAAGCTCTCGGTTCTTCTCTTCCCCCATGTATTTTTTTATGCTATAATCTCATACAGAATAAGAAAAGGAAATTTAGGAGGTATTACTATGACTCACACATATAAAGCAAAAGGTGTATGTGCTCGTACAATTAACTTTGAAATTACAGAAGATAATAAAATCCATAACGTTGTATTTGAAGGTGGATGCAACGGAAATACACAAGGTGTTTCTGCCTTAATTGAAGGAATGGATGTAAATGATGCGATTAAACGTATGGAAGGAATCCACTGTGGACCTCGTTCTACTTCATGTCCTGATCAGCTTTCCAAAGCATTAAAAGAAGCATTAGCTCAAGAACAATAATTGTTTTACTATGAATCTTTGGAGGAAAAACATCCCATGAAACGTATTGTTTTAACAGGTGGTGGTACTGCTGGTCATGTTACCCCAAATATAGCACTTGTACCTACATTACAAAAGGCTGGATATGATATTCAATATATCGGTTCTTATGAAGGAATTGAAAAAGAGTTAATTACAGGCATTGACATTCCATACCATGGCATTTCTTCTGGTAAATTGAGACGATATTTTGATATCAAAAATTTTTCTGATCCTTTTAAAGTACTAAAAGGATATACACAAGCATCTAAATTATTGAAACAACTAAATCCAGATATTGTTTTTTCCAAAGGCGGCTTTGTATCAGTACCTGTTGTATTGGCTGCCAAAAGAAGAAAAATTCCATGTATCATTCATGAATCAGATATGACACCAGGACTTGCCAACAAATTAGCCATTCCAAGTGCTACAAAAGTATGTTGTAATTTTCCAGAGACATTAAAATACTTACCAGAAGGAAAAGCTACCTTAACAGGTTCTCCAATTCGTGATGAACTATTTTCTGGAAAAAAAGAAATAGGTCTTTCTTTTTGCAATTTCACATCAGAAAAACCTGTCATATTAGTCATTGGTGGAAGCCTTGGGGCAGTTGCCATTAACAACGCTGTTCGTGAAAGTCTTGATGAGTTACTAAAACAATTCCAAATTATTCATTTATGTGGAAAAGGCAAATTGGATGAGTCTTTGGCTAATAAAAAAGGATATCTCCAGTTTGAATATATAAAAGAAGAGCTAAGCGACTTATTCGCTTGTGCTGATCTTGTAATTTCTCGTGCTGGAGCTAATGCAATTTGTGAACTTTTGGCCCTTAGAAAGCCAAATATTCTCATTCCTCTCTCTGCTGCTGCTAGCCGAGGTGATCAAATATTAAATGCTAAGTCCTTTGCAAAACAAGGATATAGCCATGTACTTGAAGAAGAAAACCTAACAAAAGATACATTACTTGATGCAGTTTCTCATGTTTATAAAAATCGTGAAAACTATATCCATGCAATGAATCAAAGTGACCTTGCAAATCCTATTGAAACGATTATGGAATTGATTGAAGAAAATAAGAAAAAATAGAAACTATATTATGGAAATGACTCATTAAGAGGAGTTTCTATTATGTAAAAAGCCTCAGAATCCTAAATCCTGAGGCTTTTTTGATGAATGTTTATTTCAATTCTTCTTCTGAAATCTCTTCCAATAAAATACTACTTACATAAATATTATGTGGTTCTAGTATTTCTTTTCCTTTAACTGCTCCCATTGTAAGACTTGCTCCTACAGCATGATCTGTTTCATGAGTCATTTTAAAAGTTTTTGTGAACGTTTGATATTCCCCTGTTAGATCCCAAAATAGTGTATCAGAATATGGAATCCAATCTCCTCCATTTTCTTGTAATGCAAATTGTACTGTTCGGTCTTTATCTGCTTTTGCTCTTACGGATATTCGATAACATTTATCTTTTTCTAATGTAAGGTCACTTTGCTTTAACTGAATATACCAGTCTGTATTTCCTGTATGATCGATCGCTATTTTTGCTACTTTCCCTTCTTTTTCATCTGTTTCCACCAAATAGTTTGCTAAATTGGAATCATATGTATATAACTCCCAGCCAACTGTCCCAAGATTAAAAGAACCATTTAATAAAAGTCCTTTCTCTCTTAACATAATGTTATCAATATAAGTAATCCCCTTATTTCCTAGTAATACTTGTAGTTTTTTCGTAGATTCTTCTACTGTCTCTCCTGTTGTAAATTGGTACTCAAATCTTTGCTTTTTCTTTGTCAATGCTGCTTTAAATTCTTGTCCTAACAGTGTTGCCTTTATATTGTTTGCCTTATCTGCATATCCATCAAAAGATAATATATATGTTGTATTTGGAGCAATAGCTGGAACATCTTGCTCTATCTTAACATCTTCTAACTGTTTTACATCGTTTACTGTTACTTTTAATTCTCTTTTCTTATAATCTTCATTCGTAACTTCTATACTAGCATTGGCATTATCATTTTTTATAAATTGCCAATATCCAAGTCGATCTTTTCCTACATCAAATGTACCATTGTGAATAAAGTTTCCATTAGAAAGTACCAACGTTTCCTTATTCACTTCTATCTCATCTATTTTTTCTAGTTTTACATTTTGAATTTCAATGCCTGCAATAGAACCTTGATTTCCTAAGTTATATTCTAGTCTACCATTTGCATCATCTTCCTTTGTCATTGTAAACTCATATGTATATTTTTGCATACTTGTAGTCATATCAACTTTTGTATCTTCCATATAACGAATATAAGAATGATCAGGCGCAGAAATTCCTACAATCATCGTTCTTGCTTCATCTGCTTTTGCATCAAAAGTTAATCGATATACGCCTCCTTGTTTCATCGGTAAGTTAGGTTGCACAAGCTGTACAGAATAATCTAAATTTCCTGCATCTTTTGTTTCAATTCTCATAGTATTATCTTTGATCGTTGCTGTAGCATCACCATTACCAGCTAATAAAAACTTCCAGTTTTGTTCATCATTTAAATCTTCTTGTTCTGCAAAATTACCATTTATCACATAGTTACCATTTTCGTCTGCATCTCGTAAAATGACTGGCTCTTTTTCTATTTTTTCTACATTTTCATCGTAATCATCTTTTTGATATACTTTTACATAATCAACCATAAGTTTTGCTTTACTAAAATCTGTTGTTTCATCTGGATTCCCCGGCCATGAACCACCGACTGCTAAATTAAATTGTAGGAAAAATGTTTGATCAAATGGTGCTGGAAATGTAACTTCATCATCTCCTTCTATACAAGTATACCAATCTTTTGCTTCATGATATAAAACATTATCAATATAAAATTTTATACTACCTGGTTCCCATTCCACTGCATATAAATGATAATCATCTGAAAACTTTTTATCTGTTAATGTATAAGTTCCCTGACTTTCTTTATGTGGATTTCCATAGTGGATTGTTCCATATAATTTATTCGTTTCATGACCAAGAACTTCCATAATATCAATTTCACCACATTTTGGCCATTCTCCATAGAACTCTTGCTCTGTTGGCATCATCCAAAATGCTGGCCATAACCCTTGTCCTTCTGGCACTTTTATACTTGCTTCAATACGTCCATACTTAAAATCTCTCTTATTTTGAGTTGTGACTTTTCCAGATGTATATGTTGTATTACCATCTTTTGATTTTTTAATTGCTTGAATAACAAGCTTTCCATTCTTTACATATACATTATCTGTTGATGTTGTATATTCCTGTAATTCATTATTTACCCAGCCTGGTTCATGTGGTTCATACTGCCAATCTTCAAAATTTAGACTATCTCCATTAAATTCATCTTTCCACACTAAATGATAGCCTTCATATTGTGGATCCTTTTTTACTTTTTTCACTGTTATTTTACACACAGCTTTCTTATTACTACCATCCGTTGCCATAGCAGTAATTTTTGCTGTTCCACTCCTTTTTGCTGTTACCACACCAGATTTAGAAACAGTTGCTACCTTTTTATTAGATGTTTTCCATACTACTTTCTTCATCTTAGCTTTTTTTGGTTTTACGGTTGCTTTTAGCTTAATCTTATCTCCCACTTTTATCGTCTTCTTTGTTATATTTAACGTAATATTAGAAACTGTTTTCCCTTGTGCATGGATTAATGTTAGAGGAACACTACTTATTCCAAGTCCTAACACTACCATTCCTATAACACCTTTTCGTAACTTTTGTTTCATTTTTTTGACACTATACTTTGTCATTTAATACCTTCCTTTCTCCAATACCAAATTCGTTATTTACACCTCCTAATGTCTACTTTGTTCGTTTTTTACATTAAGAATCCTTTGCTAACCATTATGGTATGACTATTATTTTCATCTACTATTTTAACGATTTAGCAAAATATGTATATCAATTCCTAATAAAAAATATCATTTTATAGCACTATAATATTTCCCGTTTCCTTACATGAAAGGTATATTGCCAATCCCCTTGAAACGATTATGAAATTAATGGAAGAAGGTAAGAAACGATAAAAAATAGACAGGATAGAAGACTCTTACTTCTGTCCTGTCTGTTTTTTTCTGATATTCGATCAATTGACTTATATTCAAAAATCTTTCAACGTTATCACTTTATATCCTGTCCAATTGAAACTCTACTCAACTACTGTTCCTTCACATGGTATCTCACTTGTTTTTGCTGTGATTTGGAAGGTTCTTTCTACCATATATATCATAAGTACAACAAAAATAATCAAATACACTGGCAGTATTCCATATCCTATTTTTCTTCCAAGAAACCCATATAATGGTGGTATAAAAGTAGAACCAATATAGGCACTTGCCATCTGTATCCCAATAATGACACCTGAATTTTTAGCTCCAAAGTTACTTGGAGTTGCATGGATAATACAAGGATAAATCGGTGCATATCCAAGACCTACAATACCAAACCCTATAATAGAAAATATTTCATTTTCCACTGGAAGCATAAGGCATCCAAGTCCAACGAGCGCAATAACTGTGCCTAATAAAATCATTTTCCTATCACCAAGTTTATCCATAAGAAAACCACCTACAAATCTTCCAATTGTAAGCCCAATAAATACTAATGATGCAAAGGCTGCTGCCTTTTCTGCATGAAT
>JADIML010000020.1 GCA_017694765.1 Candidatus Scybalomonas excrementavium | reverse complement strand
TCGTCTCGTGGGCTCGGAGATGTGTATAAGAGACAGGTGTTACCTTATCATGAAATTCATGGACATTTTCTGTCCCATCGATATACGAAAAAACTTCTCGTCTTTTTTCCTCTGCTCGTTCTTTTGTTTCTATACTCACAAGCAGATTGTAGCATAATGTTTTCGTTTGATTTTTTAGATAATACTCTTCTATCTCACATTCCATGGCTTGCTTTATATAAGTTTCTAGCATATTCACTGCATTTTCATATTGCATCGTATTTAGATAGTTTGTAAACCCATAGAAATCAAATCGCTTTCCTGTCTTATTCTTTTTTTCTATTTGCCCTTGAAAAATGGCTTCTTTTTGATAAAAACTTTGATAAATATCTTTTTTTATCATCTTCTTATATGGCTCTTTTAGTTGTTGGATGTCCATTGTTTCCTCGCTAATAACTCCAAATATTTTAGAATCAATGAAGCGAATTCTATTTTCTAATTGTTGTATTTCTTCCATAATTTGTTCTTGTTGTTTCATTCCATAATTGAAAACAATTCCTATAATTTGTTCTTCTTCTTGAAAACAAATGACATCATACTCTTCTTTTTCTTCTCCCCATTCACTTACAGCATGATATATAAGACGGGTTAATTCTCTTCGTTTTCCATGTGGATGACGAATCCGAATCGTTCCTATTCGATACCTTGTATAATGAAATAAATTTCTCAATGTTTCAATCGAAAGCACTTCCTCTTTTCCATGTAAAAAGTGTACGAATCTTTGAGTATAATCCAAACCTTCTCTCATCTCTAAATGAATCCCCGGAATTTTATTGGCTACATTCTTTACTGCTTGTACTAATTCTTCTGGCGTTAAGGTAGGTTTTAATAAATAATCACCGACTCCATTCATCAGAGCTGCTTTCACATACTCAAACTTATCATATCCACTTAACATAATAATACCTATTTCTGGATATTTCGCATGGACAATTTTTGTAAAGTCAATTCCGTCCATAATCGGCATAACGACATCACATAAAATGAGATGGGGGCGTAATGTTTCGACTAATTCCAAACCATCTTTTCCATTCGCTGCCTCTCCTACAATCGAAACGCCTTCCTTTTCCCAATCTACCATAAACTTTAAACCTTGTCTCATAATCAGTTCATCATCTACAATTAAAACTTTACAAACCTTTTTCATATTTTTCGTCCTCCCTTTTATACAATAAATGTTCTCGCTTCTTTTACAATTCGAAAAGCAGACCATTATGGTTTTCTCTCCATAACCGTCTGCTATTTCTATATTCTTTCTATTTTTCTTCTTTCATTGGCTCTATATAAAATGCTATTGTTAATGGTCTATCCGATGGTAGTACATATGGTTCTTGTATAGGTGCTCCCCAGCTATCATCCCCTCCTACTCCCATTTGTGCCGCCAATACTTTCACATATGTATATTGGCTATTTGGAAGTTCTTCTATATGAAGTGCCTGTTCTAGCTCCATGGTACTATATGGTAGGACACTACATTCCATAGGTGTTTTGAAAGAAGTAAAACGAATTCCTTGCTTGTTATCATCAAATAATTCCATATATCTTACGCCCGTACGATTTCCACATTCTTGTGGTACTAAATATTGTGATACATTCTCGTTCGGTGTCGATTCATAGACGCCAAGTCTTGCTCCACATACTCGATCGATATAATTTTCTTCTGGTCCCATACCATAATAACGGAAATGGTTTTGTGTCTTTTTGAATTTCCATTCCATGCCAAAAGCTGGCAACACTGGAGCATCTAAAATTCCTTCATATGTAACAGACACACCAATTCTTCCATTGGCATTTACTGTATAAACGACCTCATATTCCACTTCATATTGGGAAGCTGTGCGATATGGGAAATAAACGGTTACTTTTTGGTCTTCTCGCTCCATTTTAAATCTATCTCCCAAATATTGTTGGCATAGAGTTGCTGTTAGCCATTGGCTTAACTTCCAATGATCCCCTCGTCCTCTATCGTTATCGGTCATAGCTCTCCAAAATGTTACTTTAGGCGTTCTCGTCATATATTCCATGTCATCATAACGAAGGGAAACGATTCCACCTTCTGTCTTTGAAAATAGAACAAAAAATCCATCTCCACGAACTCCAATGTTTACATCTCCTTCTATTACTTCAAATGGCAGCGGCTTTCCATGGAGGTTATCTACTTTATCTCCTTCTTCCTCCACGACGAAAATGTGCTGTCCAAAAGCAATTTCATAACCACGTTTTGCAAATTTTTCATCTTTTGCAAGTTGAACGGATACGTCTATGGTATATTCCCCACTTTCTACTGGATAGGAGAAAGGTATTTCTAATACCAATTCTTCTTGTGGTTCTATGTATAATTCTTTTCTTACTTCCTCTAACAGTATCCCTTCTTTATTTAATGAGAAAGAAAACACATAGTCTTTCGTTGTTTTGAAAAGATTTTTATTTTTAATTGTAACAAAAAGTTTTTTCGTATCTCGTTCTTCAAATTTCATCACAATATTCGAATACAATGCTTTTACTTCTTGCATTTTTGGCGATTCCATTCGATTGGCATATACGATTCCATTGGTACAAAAACAATAGTCCGTTGGACGATCATCAAAATCTCCTCCATAGACAAGGGTACTTTCTGAATTTAAAAGAGCCTGATCGATATAATCCCAAATAAAGCCACCTTGATATTGTTCATATTGGTCTTCTAACTGTGTATACAAGCTCATTCCACCTAAGGAATTTCCCATGGCATGCATATATTCACAACTAATATATGGTTTTTTCGGATTTTGCTCTAAATATTCTTTAATATCTTGTGGTTTCGCATACATACGGCTTTCGATATCACTAATGGAATCATACTCTCGATTATGAAAAACACCTTCATAATGAACAAATCTTTCTTTATCCTTCTCATGGAAATAATCGCTCATTGCTAAAATTCCAGTTCCTGCATAAGATTCATTTCCACAAGACCAAATGAGAATACTTGGATGATTTTTATCCCGTTCATACATAGAACGTGCTCGATCAACAACGGCTTCTTTCCATTCTTCATGATTTCCTGGAACATTCCATGAAGGTTCTACTACACCCATCTTTTGCCAAGAACCATGACTTTCTAAGTTCGCTTCGTCAATGACATAAATTCCATATTCATCACAAAGCTCATACCAACGACTTTGGTTTGGATAATGGCTTGTTCGAACGGCGTTGATATTATTTCTCTTTAAGCAACAAATATCATAAAGCATATCTTCTTCTAAAATAGCACGCCCTCTTTCTGGATGAAATTCATGGCGATTAACTCCATGTAACATAAGGCGTTTTCCATTGATATACATCACTCCATCTATCATCTCTAGTTTACGAAATCCTATTTTTTGTGGAATGATTTCTAATAGTTGTCCAGCCATATCTTTTAGTTGTAAAGTTACATCGTATAAATATGGTAACTCAGCACTCCATAAGAACACTGGCAATCCTTCTTGTAAATTCAAGTTCAAATCAAAGACTTTATTTGTAATCTTTTGTTCTCCACTGGCTACTACGTTGCCTTCTCTATCGGTAATAACTGTTTCAAGCATACACGCTTCTTGTTCTAATAGCTCTCCTTGAATCACCACTTTTCCTGTCTGATAATCATGGATTGGCTCTGCCTTGATGCTTAAATCTCTCACATGCTGTTTTGGAACTCCATAGAGGAAAACATCTCGAAAAATTCCAGAAAATCTCCAAAAATCTTGATCTTCTAACCAACTGGCACTGCTTCTTTTAAATACTTGCACTGCCACTGTGTTTTCTCCATCCATAATGACATTTGTAATTTCAAATTCCGATGGGGTAAAGGAATCTTCTGCATACCCAATAAACTCTCCATTTACCCATATATAAAAAGCTGTTTCTACTCCTTGAAAAGATATATATAATCGTTTACCACATAAATGGTTTGGTACTGTAAATGTACGAATATAACTTCCAACTGGATTTTCTTTTGGTACTTGTGGTGGTCTTAAAAATTCCTTTCCATCCCAAGGATACATCGTATTTACATAATGACAGCGATCATATCCTTGTAACTGAATATGCTCCGGTACTTGAATTTTTTGAAAATCCGAATAATCAAACCCTTTTTTATAAAATTCTTTTTCTCTATCTTCTACCGTATCGGCATAGGAAAAGTACCATGTTCCATTTAAACTTTGAAAAAAGCTACTTTGTGTTCCTATTTCTTTTTCACTGGCATACCATATATGATCCGAATGAGCCTTTTCTTTATTCACCCCAAATACTTCTGGATCACTAAGCCACTCTAGTTTTTCTTTCATCTCTACATCCTCCTAATTTCCTTATCCTTTGACAGAACCTGTCATTCCTGCTACAAATTGTTTTTGCATTAAGAAAAAGATCAATGCTGTTGGAATCGTTGCTATAACGACTGCTGTCATCATCATACCATAATCTGGGGTATAAGAGGAGCCCATTGCTGAAATTACTAATGGTAACGTTCTTTTCTTCTCAGATTGTAAGGCAATTAACGGCCACAAATAATTATTCCAACTTGACATAAATGTTACAACTGTCGCTGCTGCATACGTTGACTTCATCGTTGGCATATATATTTTTGCAAAAATATGAAACTCTGAAAGTCCATCGATTCGAGCTGCTTCCACTAGCTCTCTTGGAAATGTTCTTGTATTTTGACGGAAGAAGAAAATCAAAAATGCAGTTGCAATGGAAATAATGATAACAGAACCTTCTGAATCTAAAGCAATGATTTTTAAAATTGGGATATTTTTAAAATTCGTGAATAAACGAAATAGAGGAACCATTAATGCAGCAAACGGAACCATCATAGATAATAAAATAAAGTTAAAAATAAAATCTTTTGCTTTTGAACGATAAATTTCAATGGCATATCCAGCACAAGAAGAAACTACCATAGCAAGAGTCGTTGTAATCACTGCGATCAAAAGAGAGTTTTTGAAGGATATCATATAATTTAAATCCGATTGTAATAAATGTTTTACATTTTCCAAAAAATAAGTTCCTGGCAAAAGCCGTCCTTTTGTTACATCCACAGACTGATTTGTCGCAGCGATAATCATCCACAAAAATGGAAAAACAGATAGAATTGTTAAAATAGTAAGAATGATATATTCGATTACTCTGATACATTTTGCTTTTTTATTCATCTCTCTTGTCACCTACTTTCATTTGAATAAAGGATAAGACAACAATTAATACAACTATGACATAGGATACTGCTGCTGCATATCCAAAGTTTGGTTGATATTTAAATAATAAATTATAAATATACTGAGATATTGTAATGGTTGCGTTAGCTGGTCCACCTTCGGTAATGTTAACTGGCTCATCAAATAGCTGTAACGTACCAATCGTAGAGTTGATTGTTGTAAATAAAATAATTGGCTTTAACATTGGAACTGTAATATAACGAAATCTTTGAACTCCATTGGCTCCATCAATCTCTGCTGCTTCATAAATAGAATCATCAATTCCTTGTAAACCTGCTAGATAAAATACCATATTATACCCAACCCAACGCCATGTAATTGCAATAATAATTAACATTCTTGCAAAAAAGGCATTGGTAATCCAAGCAATTGGCTCATCAATGATATGGATTTTCATAAGAAGTCCATTGATAAATCCATCGGTTGCAAATAAACTTTTGAAAATAATCGAATACGCTACAAGAGAAGTGACACAAGGTAAGAAAATCGCTGTTCGAAAAAATCCTCTTCCTTTTAACTTTTTATCATTGAGTATAGAAGAAATTATAAGGGCTAATACAATCATAATCGGCACTTGCACAACTAAATATAAAACGGTATTAAATAAGGCTTTTCGAAATGTTGTATCTGTTAAAAGTCGCTTATAGTTTTCAATACCCGAAAAGTGCATATTAGCACCAATTCCTGTTTGTAATGATGTAAGAAATGCCTGAACCATTGGATAAAATACAAAGGATACAATTAAAATCACACTTGGAATAATAAAAAGCCATGATTTTAATGCTAATATTTGTTTTTGCTTTTTATACATCTTAGTACCTCCGAATCAAAGTGATTAAAAATAGCTGTTACAAAAGTTGCCCCTTGCAACAGCTATATGAATTCTTTCTTAATTATTGAACGACAGCAGATTCTGCTTGTGCTTGGTAATCCGATAATGTCTGTTCGATATCTGCTCCTGATACAATTGCTTG
>JADIML010000225.1 GCA_017694765.1 Candidatus Scybalomonas excrementavium | reverse complement strand
TCCTGGATCCATAACTAAAAACTCTACTTCAAATGGAAATTTATTATGCCATTTTAATTCTTGGAATAATTTTGCCATAAGCATAGAGTCTTTTCCACCAGAAATACAAACTGCTATCTTATCTCCTTCTTGTACAAGCTGATACTCATTAATCGCTTTTGCAAATTTTGAAAATAATTGTTTATGAAATTTTTTACGAATACTTTTTTCGATTCTTTTAGTAGGACTCTCTTCTTCTTGCTCTTCTTGTTGCTTTTGCATTTCTGCAATCACCCAACCTGTATATCCTTTTTCTAAACTATATGCCTGATAACCTTCTTCTTGCCATTGTTCTGCAATCTCTTTGCTAATAATGCCTCGAATGCAATATAGTACGATCTTCTTTTCTTTTAAAAAAGTCTCTTTTTTCTCTTCCAACTCTTCTACGGACATGGCAAGCGCTCCTGGGATCATGCCATACCCTAAATGGGATTCACCTCGAATATCAATTAAAATATATTCTTCTTCCTTTAACTTCGTTAGTTGTTCATAGGTAATTTCAACGTTTTCCATGGAAACCTCAACTTTCTATTTCTCTTACTTTTTTATAATATTTATCAACGATTCCTCATCCACCAATCGCTGTTACTCAGAAATCAAGATAGTAAAAATCCTTTTATTCTAGCTATTCCTTGTTTGTATACCTTGTTTATTCTAACACTTTCAACTTCGATTCTCAACATAAAAATATAGAAAATCGAGTAAGAGGGAGTAACTAACTCCCGTCCTCTCACAGCACCGGACGTACGGTTCTCGTATTCGGCGCTTTCAATTTTCTGATAAGCCGGCTCAACTACTAAATCAACACTAACATAATACATACCATCGCCAACCAATCGCACCATAGTAACTGCTCTTCCATTTTCTATGACACTTAAAATCTGTCCACTATTTGCAAGTGCAACCTTTACCTGTTATTTTGAAAATTTTTTCCATCCTACGCTTATTCGTAAGTTCTGATATTGCTCATAAGTAAGTCTATTTTCTAAAAATCCCATTTTATCACCCACACAATCCCTATTTTTCTATGTTTCTTTCATTTATTCCCCAAAAGTTCAGTTTTATTGTCTGTCTATGAAACATATCCTCAAAATATAACATCTTAATTTGCTTTCTATTTTTCCTTCTCATCTACTTCCCAATAACCACCTCTAGCAGAACCAATTCTTTTTAATATTCCTTTTTCATTCAATTCCTTTATACTCTTTTTAACAGCTCTTAATGTAATTTCTAATTGTTCTGCCATTGTTATCTGTGTTATTTTCGGATTATTTAAAATCATCTTTATAATTTTTTCTTGTGTTTGATTCACCTCTTTTAGTGAACTTTTTGGTGAACTTTTTGGTGAACTTTTTGGTGAACTTTTATGTTTTTCCTCATAAGAAGGTCTATATAAATTCACTCGAAAACTATCTCCTATTTCAATTAACTCTGGTTCTCGAATCCCATATTCTCTACACGAACTGAACATTCTTTTAATCCCAGTTCCCCAACTTTCAATAATCTTCATTCTACTAAAAACTTCAGCAATACATCGATTTCTAATCTTTGAACCACCTTCTTTAATTTGCTCTATTGTAAGTCCACCATATAGCATTCCCGGTGAAGTAATCTCTACTCTATCGTCATATACTGCTACTTGTACACATGCTCTATCTAAAAAATTTCTATGTGTTGTAGCATTTACAATCGCTTCCCTAATTGCTTCTGTTGGCAACTCATATGCATCTGTTCTTATAAGTCCATTTATTTCTGAACCTAGATTGATATGTTTTAATACAAATTCATAAGCTTCTTCTATCTGTTTATACAACGGACCATCAAAATCTCTTTTATCAATAAAGACAACTCTTTCTGTTCCTTTAAATAATGCACACTGAATTTTTGCAAATGGAAATGTATTATTTGTCAATAATACAAATGCATTTGTTGGTACTAATGTTCCATCCAAATTTTTAATAACTCCCCAATTAATCAAATTCTGTATTGAAACATCTTTTATATTTTCTTTTTCACTTACTGTTTTTGAAGATTCTATCATATATTTTTTAATAGCATGACATAATTGTTTCGCCTGATCTTCATCATACTTTTATTCCACACAAATCATCTCATCAAAAGAATTATGGCTTCCTTGCAAGTCTAAATCTTTTAAAATTGCTTCATCAGCAGGCCTTGATGTTCCTGAAACTCTAATATAAGTACCTTCTTCTTTTCCTTTTGATTTCATATAATAAGGTCTACACGCCCCAGGATATACTTCTATAACAACCACGCTCTTCTCTTCAATTGTATCTACCTCAATACTCGGAAAAATCTGAGGATAACACATATCTGAAATAGTGTTTGTAATATTATCTATTATTTTAAAAACTTCATTTTTATCTACACCTATTATTTCATGTGTTTTATCATCGACACCAATAATAATCTTACCACCAGCTGTATTAGCAAAAGCAATAACACTTTTTATGTATTATATGTATATCTCTTTTTTCCCTCTTTATTAGAATACAACTCTTGATTTTATAAATTTTTATTTTTATAATAAAGTACAAATAAATAGCCTATTTTCCACTCTATCATTTACAAAGGAGGATATACACATGGAAACAAATATTCTACATGCTATTAGTTCCCGCTATAACTTTCTAACCAAGTCTGGAAAAAAACTTGCCGATTATGTTTTAACAAATAAATTCCGTGTCCAATATATGTCTATTTCATCTCTCGCTGAACATTCACAAGTATCAGAGGCAACGATTACTCGATTTTGTAAAGATCTTGGCATTTCTGGATACAATAGCTTAAAACTAGAATTGGCAAAGGCGAATGTAGCTCTTAACCATGAATTTGATTCTTCCATGGAAATAGGAACTATTGCAGAATCTGATTCCTTTACAACGATATGCAAAAAATTATTTTCTAGAAATGTAGCTGCTTTAAGGGAAACACTAGAATTGATAGATGAAGTAAACTGTGAAAAAGCTGTTCAATTTCTATCAAATGCCAACCATGTATACTGCTTTGGACAAGGTAGTAGCAATGTCATGGCAAAGGAAGCATGGGCTCGTTTTTCTACAATAACTCCAAACTTTATTCATATTGAAGACTCTCATATGCAAACAATGGCGGCTTCCTTATGTACCCCTTCTGATGTTATCCTTTTCTTCTCCTATTCAGGTTCCACAAAAGATGTATCTGATATTTTAACTCCTGCAAAACATGCTGGTGCTCGTGTCATATTGATTACTCATTTCTCCAATTCTCCAGCTGCTGCCTTTGCAGACTCTATTTTATTATGTGGTTCCAAAGAAAACCCTCTACAATCTGGATCGATTGCTGCAAAACTTGGTCAACTATTCATTATTGATTATCTATTTCATCAGTATTGCAAATATAAGAAATCCATTTGTGTTGATAATTTAGATAAAACTTCTTCTGCCATTTCTTCCAAGCTGTTATAAGCTATTCCTAATGTGTTTTTCTATTATAGAAATGTCTCGTTAAGGGAATTTTCCTTTGATATGCAAAAAGAACGAGTCTGCTAATCATAAGCATCACTCGTTCTTTTTATTTTCTTATTCTTTTTTACTATTTCTTATGTCTTCTTTTTTGAGGAGCATTGTTATATTCAAATAAAATATCTCCCACTTCTTTAGACGTTTTTCCCTTGATTCTTTGGAAAAATTGGGCTCGTTCTTCTTTATAAGCAATTGGCTTACTATGATTATAACGAAATGCCTGTTTCATTCGACTTTTTTCTACATCAAAACGGTCTTCAATCGCTTGCCAATAATTCCAACCTTTTTCTGTATTAATAATTAAGAGGCTTGTACCCTTGTTATCATAAAGGTGTGGAAATTCATTTTGAACACCCCAGAAGTCACCTGTTGTTAAATCACCACAACGATGTCCGCCAACAAATTGACAATTGGAACAACTTGGACGTACTAAATAATCATTAAAGAAGGCTTTAAAATAATCATCTAATCTTGTATAATCGCTAAATTCTCTTCCATCTTCAAATGTAATAGACATTTTACATTTTGACCAGCGCCATCCTTCTTTTTTATCACGGAATACAAAGTTTACAACTTTACTTCCATAGATTTCTTCTAGAGATTGTATATATTGTTTAAATACTTTTTGAGAAGGCCCTGCATGGCATAAAATTTCTTCAATGAGTAAGTTGTCATAGTCTTTCTTTAAATAGCTTCTTAATGCTGCACATTCACAAGGTAATCCTGTATATAAAACATGTCGTCCTTGTTGTAATAATTCTTTTACTTTTGGAAAATTATGTGCAAAGTGGCTCTTTACATATTTGGAATTACAAAACTCTTTTGCTTCCTCCATCGTCTGCGCTATTTTTGATACGACATTCATATTCTCATCGTAAGCAACTCCAACTACAACACCTTGTCTATTTTCGATAATTTCTCGACAAAGTTCTGGAAAAATTCCACCAGAAGAACTAATTCCTTGACGGATTTTAGTATTTTTATTATTAGCAGCTCTTACCCTTGGGAAACCTTCTTCTACACACTTTGTTTCTTTCAAACGAATACAAGCCCTTTCGCAAGCGCCACATTGAATACAAGTTTCTTCATTGGTTACTGGATAAGGGAATCCTTCTTCATCTTCTACCATTGTAATGGCTTTTGTTGGACAAATTTTTTCACACGCATAGCATCCATAACATTCTTTTTTCAAAATATTTGTTGGACAAAGCACTCTTTCTTCGTTTGAAGTCATATGGACTCCTTCTTCAATTTCATAAAGTGGAGTTCTTCTCCATTTTCTTAAGCGTGTATCCATAACTTTAGGTTCTACTTCCCATGTGAAATCATCATCTAAAATATCATCATTTTGAATGATGTGTTTCTCAAGTTGTAATTCCTGTAAAATAGTTGCAATTGGATCGCTTTCTTCTTTCACTAAATAAATAAAAGGAACATGATAAATGATGGCTATGATTGCCCCTAAAGCTGTATTTGTAATAAACTTTGAAGCACCAGCACAACGTTGGATATATCGTTTTAATTCTTTCTCAGAAGCTCCTTGTCGCTCTAAATTTACTACTTTCCCAACGATATGCTCTCTAAGCTGTGAAACTTTCTTTTCTTGTTGTTTGGATGGGTTTTGTATATCAAATACAATTCCCACATTTTTCTCTGGTTTGATCTGAAATTGCTCCAAATCTTTTTCTTGTAACCAAAATATTGGATCTTGTTTGATCACATATTTTTGATCCGTTGTAATAAATTGTAACTGTGAAAGTTCCTCTAGTTGCTCTTTCTTTCCTTGCATCTGAATAGAAAGATAAGAATCTACCGCACTATCTGCTTGCTTTAGTTCATCAAAAGAGCCATATTCTTTTAAAGATATTCCCTTAGATTCTAACAAACTTTGTACTACAACTTCTATTTTTTCTTCTTTTCGAAATAACTTCGTAAGTTTTTGAAAAAAAGAGCCTTCTCCATTGTTTTGCTTACTTTTATTATTCTTTATGAACCATACTTCTGGTTCTATTCCATATTTTCCCATAACATGGCATACTGTCCATAATCGCATTTGATCATCTATTTTATCCACTTTACTATCTGTAATGAGTGCTACTTTCATTGATTCTCTCCTATTTCTTTTCTTTGTTATATCGGTTATCTCGTTTCCTATTCCAAAATAATACCACGATTTTTTCAAAGTTTCCACCAAAATTTTTATACATTTTTACGATTGTTGTATATTTTAGTTGACAAATGATTCATCTTATATTAATCTTGTAAATAACTGAAAAAATATAGAGGTTGCAGAGCATCAGAGTACTATGTGGAGCAGGCATGCTAAGAAGCATAGGAAAGGTAATCTTTGCCGATAGATACTATATGGCGATATAATATCTAGGGGCTGTGGGAAATACTTACAGCACTCCTTCAGAAATGAAGAGGAGCTATTACACTACAAGGAAGTCGTGTTATTAGCACGACTTTTTTTACATTCTAGGAAATTCCTTATTCTCTTTTAGATTGCATCCTTTATAGAAATGCTTATTTACTTTATCAAACATTAGGAGGAAACAATGAAAAAACTAAGAAACTTAATTCTCGTATTCTTTTTTGTCTTTACGTTACTTATTCCACCAACAAACGTATATGCACAAACAAATGACAAAACTTTTGTCGTAGGAATGGAATGTAACTATGCACCTTTTAACTGGACACAGGTAAATGAAACAAAAACTTCCATCCCTCTAGAAGGTGGTGGATATGCAGATGGTTATGATGTTGCCATCGCAAGACAAATTGCAGATTATCTAGACAAAGAATTAGTCATAAAAAAAATGAGTTGGGATGGATTAGAACCAGCATTGCAGTCTGGTACTATTGATGCCGTAATCGCCGGAATGACAGATACTGCTGATCGCCGTAAACGAGTTGATTTTACAGATACCTATTATGAATCTCAAATGGTATTAATCGTTCGCAAAGGCGACTCTTTAGAAAAAGCTACTAGCTTAGAAGATTTTTCTAATAAAAAGGTGCTTGGACAATTAAATACACTCTATGACACTGTAATCGATCAAATTCCAAATGTACAACATGCTACTGCCCTAGAAGATTATCCAGCTATGGTTATGCAGCTAAGTAATAAACTCGTTGATGCCGTAACAGCTGAACTGCCAGTAGCTGCTGGAATTATCGCAACAAACCCAGACTTAACTTATGTAGAATTTGAAGATGGAAAAGGATTTGATGTAGACTTAACAGACACTTCTGTATCCATTGCAGTTCGTAAAGGCGACACCGAATTAAAAGACAAAATCAATCAATACTTAGATACGTTATCCTCTGATGATAAAAAGGATTTGATGGATTTCGCTATTGAACGTATTCCAGCTACGATTACTACATTAAGTGATAACCTTTTTGTAGCTGCCAAACAAATTTTTGCTGTATATAGTCCATTATTCTTCAAGGGAATCGGTTCTACTTTAATTTTAGCTTTTAGTGGTACCATTTTTGGATTATTAATTGGATTAGTCATTGGTGCTCTTCGCGCAATTCAAGTGGAGCAAAGAGATAGCCTTGCTCTTAAAGTGTTAAAACGATTTATATGGTTTATCACAACATTTTATATTGAAGTATTTCGTGGTACTCCAATGATGGTTCAAGGAGCTTTCATTTACTATGGATTAAAAAACTTCATTCATTGGAGTCCATTTGCTGCTGGTATTTTTGTTATTACAATCAATACAGGCGCTTATATGGCAGAAATCATTCGTTCTGGTATTCAATCTGTTGATAAAGGACAGACAGAGGCTGCTAGAAGTATCGGTATGAACAGTGTTCAAACTATGGTATATATTGTATTACCACAGGCAATTAAAAACTCTTTCCCATCCATTGGTAATGAGTTCGTAACAAACATTAAAGATAGTAGTGTTTTAAATGTAATCGCAGTAACAGAGCTTTTCTATCAAGCAAAGAGCGTTGCGGGAAGTTTATATGCTTTCGTTCCAACCTATTTTGTTGTTGCATTAATTTACTTATGTTTAACATTCCCAACAACTAGAATTTTAAATTATATTGAAACAAGAATGAATCGTAAACATACAATTGCTTTAGAGAAAGGAGAGGCTTAAACATGGAACCAATTATTAAAGTAGAACATTTAAAAAAATCATTTGGTAAATTAGAAGTTTTACATGATATTGACTTTTCTGTTTCGAAAGGAGAAGTTGTTACGATTATCGGTTCTAGTGGTAGCGGAAAATCGACTCTATTAAGATGTTTAAATTTATTAGAAATGCCAAATAGTGGTAGTGTCAAATATCATGGAAAAGACATTTTAAAAGGGGAAATTAATGTAAATGTTCATCGTAGTAAAGTTGGAATGGTATTCCAAAACTTCTACTTATTTAATAATAAAACGGTATTAGAAAACTGTGTAATCGGTCAGATGAAAGTATTAAAAAGAAGTAGAACAAAAGCAACTGAAATTGCTATGAAACATTTAAAACAAGTTGGCATGGACAAGTTTGCTCATGCAGGAAGCACCCAGCTATCTGGTGGTCAAAAACAACGTGTTGCTATTGCAAGAGCGTTATGTATGGAACCAGAAGTGTTATTATTTGACGAACCTACAAGTGCCTTAGATCCAGAAATGGTAGAAGATGTTTTACAAGTTATGAAACAACTAGCCAAAGAAGGACTTACTATGATTATCGTAACTCATGAGATGCAGTTTGCAAAAGATGTATCTACAAGAGTTGTTTTTATGAACCAAGGGGTTATCGCTGAAGAAGGAACTCCTGACCATATCTTCAATCATCCAACGGAAGCTCGTACAAAAGAATTTTTAAAACGTTATTTAAATCAATAATATAAAAAGGATGCCGAACAATCATCTATGTTTCATGATGTTTCGACATCCTTTTTTCTGTCTATTATTTTCTTCTTATCAAACTATTCTTTTCCAAAAACCTTTTGATAATCTTCTTGAAATTTATGAATTCTTCCTATTTATCTTTTCACTACACTTTTTCTTATAATAAGTTCTGGTTCCAATATCAGTTTATCTGTCTGTTTTGACTCTCCTTCTAATAATGCTAACATCATTTTGGAGGATTCTTTTGCTAATATTTTCACATTTTGATCCACTGTTGTGAGTTCCACTTCTAATAAATATTCATTCAAAGAATTATCATAACTAACAATAGAAATATCCTTTGGAACACACTTTCCATATGCATGTAATCCTTTTAAAAAACCAAGAGTCATCATATCGTTACATATAAGAACTGCTGTTACATCGCTTTCTAAAATACTTTTTGCTGCTTCATAACCACTCTTAAAACGATTATCTCCCGCAATTAAATATTGTTCACAAATTTCTAGTTTTGCTTCTTCCATCGCTTGTTTATATCCTTGCATACGTTGTGTACCATTACCACAATAATCATCCATATAAATACAAGCAATTTTACGATGGTTCTCTTCAATTAAATATTTGGTTGCTATATATCCACCTTGTTTGTTATTGAATCGAACTTGTCTACATTCCATTTGATCGAATGCCCTGTCAATCATCACATATGGTATATGTAATGCTTCTATTTGTTCTTTAAATTCTTCATAATAGTAATACGATTCCTTACTTTGAATGATAAAAATACCATCCACACCTCTAGCATCCAAACTCATTAGCAATTTCTTTTCATTTTCAAAAGAATCATCGGTATTTACTAATATTAAGTAATATCCTTTTTCACGACAATATTTTTCAAGCTGATGGGCTAAGGAAGAGAAAAATGTGTTTTGAATATCTGGTAGTACTAAGGCTAACGTATAACTCCTTTTCGTAACCAAAGCTCTTGCCATCTGATTTACCACATAGTTTTGCTCTCTTGCTATTTTTTTTACCAATTCTTTCTTATCTTTTGATATCCGACAAGGTTTATTATTTAATATTAAGGAAACTGCTCCAACAGAAACTCCTGCTACTTTTGCAATATCCTTTAACGTTACTTTTTTCTTATCTTCTTGCTTTTTCATTCTGTGGCTACCCTGTCTCTTATACACATCTGACGCTGCC
>JADIML010000224.1 GCA_017694765.1 Candidatus Scybalomonas excrementavium | reverse complement strand
ACATACGAAACAAAAACAAGATATTTTATAATAGTTTGTCTGTTACTTTTTGTAATTTCTTTGTATCGATAGTATTCTTAATGTTATAAAAGTATCACTTTTCTTTTAAAATTAAATATCAATAAGTACTACAAGGATTTTATTCTTAAGAAAAAATAGAAGTCTGATATAAAATAAATTCAAATTATTTTGTATCAGACTTTTCTATTTATGCAAATTATGTATCATTTTGTAATCTTCTAGCCAAAGGAATTAAAACGCCTCCACAAGCATTGCCAAGTGTCATAATCAGTAGGTATAAGATTGTATGACCATTCCAAACACCTGCAATGGAAAAATAGAACATATTGGCAACGCAGTGTTCAAATCCACAAAGAATGAAGACAATGACACACATAAAAACACCGATATATTTTCCGATTTCATGTTGGTTTGTTTTGAAACCATCAACGGCAATGAACATTAAAATATTACAAAAGATTGCTAATATAAAAATACTAAGGGGAGAGTCTCCTAATTTCACATCACAAAGAGCTTTTGCTTTTTCAGAAATTCCTGATATTCTTGTTAGTCGAAGTGAATAGCCGACAATCAATGAACCTATAAGATTCCCAACCCATACTTGTAATAAAAAGAGCAGATAAGAAGGTTTTTGTTCAAATATATAGCCTACCTTCCCTGTGAAAAGGTTGAATCCAAAGGTACAGACGGCAAATAAACCAAGGCTAAAGAAAATGGATCCAACAATTTTATTATCTAGTGATAAAAACACCGTTCCTCCAATGCTAATGCTAACACCAGCTAAAATAGAATAAAAAAATGAAGATAGATTTTTCATAAATAATTCCCCCATATGAAATAAAATTGGATTATTTGCTATTAAAATAAAAATGGCGTTAAATGTTATAAAGGATGATATACATTCATTCTGTTACCACGTGCGAAACCAACAATCGTTAGATGATATTCGTCAGCCAATGCTAGAGATAAGTCAGTTGGAGCTGAACGAGATATTAACATAGGAATTCCAGAAAAAATCGCTCTTTTTGCAATTTGACTTGGAATTCTACCAGTGGTATAAATAGAAGTTTTTGAGAAATCAACGGATTTCATAACAGCCTTTCCAATCGTTTTGTCAAAAGCATTATAGCGATCAACATCTTCACCAAAAGCAAGGACAGTCGTTCCCTCACAAAGCATAACACTATGCACATTTCCTGTTTTTTGAAACGTTTTAGAAGAAGTCAATAATTTAGAGGACATTGGAAGAATTTCCTGTGGAAGAATGGATATTTCTCCAACAGATTTCATTTCTCTTTTATTTTCTATTATTGTGAAATTTCCAATTCCAGCTTCTTTATCGATGGAGTAGGATAGTACATCCTCTCGTTTAGAGATTCGACCTGACGTATATAAATTGCCGATGACTAAGGCATCAAGGCAGTCAGGAAAACAATGAAAATCTTGATAAAACTCTCCATTTAGAGAAACAGAAAAGGTATATTCTGTTAAAATAGTGTCTGTAATCGTTTCATGCTGAAGGATCCCATCTTTTTCTTCATATCGAATGGATAAAAATTGTTGTGTTGCTTGCATATCGGTAGTCCTTTCTTTTGGTAAAATGTGATGATTCCTTGTGAATGTTCATAAAATTATAGTTTTTCAATTCGAATGGCACATACTTTATATTCTGGAATTTTTGCTAAATCATCGGTAACAGCATTTGTAATTTGATTCACATTGCCATCTTGGAAGTGGAAGGTCATAAAGGCTTCTCGCTTACCGACTTTGTTACCAACTCTTGCAATGGTTGTAATCGTTCCACGTCTTGAGGAAACTTTGACACGTTCGCCATCTTTAATATTGAGTTTAGTAGCATCACTTTCGTGCATTTCAATATAGGATTCGTTACAGATTTCATTCAATTCTTCCGTTCTACCAGTCATGGCGCAGGCATTATAGTGGTAAAGCATACGACCTGTAGATAAAAGAATTGGATAATCTTTATCAGGTAATTCTTTCGATGGCTTATAGATAGCAGGGTAGAAATAACCGATACCTCTTGTAAATTTATCAATATGTAAAATAGGAGTACCAGCGTGTTCCCTAGAGGTACAAGGCCATTGCAAAGTATTATCATCTTCCAATCGATCATAATGAACACCAGCAAAAGAAGGGGTGAGTAAAGCGATTTCTTCCATAACTTGACAAGCAGACTCATAATGACAAGGATATCCCATACGTGTCATAACATCACAGAAGATCTGAATATCATTTCTTGCTTCACCAATAGGTTCTACAGCTTTTCGAACTCTTTGAATACGGCGTTCTGTATTCGTGAAAGTACCATCTTTTTCAGCGTAACTTACTCCAGGCAATACGACATCAGCATAAGAGGCAGTTTCGGTTAAAAATAGTTCTTGGACAACGAGAAAATCAAGGTGTTCCAGTGCCTTTTTAATGTGAGAGGTATCTGGATCGGTTACCATTGGATCTTCACCAAAAATGTAGAGTCCTTTAATTTTATCTTCTAAAATAGCTGGAAAAACTTGAGTGGAGGTAAGACCAGGTGTCCTACTAAGTGGAAGGCACCAAGTTTTTTCAAATTTATCCACAGCACTTGGATTAGAGATTTTTTGATAACCTGGAAAATCTGTTGGCATACAACCCATATCACAAGCACCCTGTACATTATTTTGTCCACGAAGTGGATTAATACCACAACCCGGTTTTCCAATTTTACCAACGACCATAGCAAGGTTTGATAAGCTCATAACACCTTCTGTTCCACTAGAATGTTCCGTTACTCCTAAACAATAAATAATAGGTGCTTTTTTTGCTTTCGCATAAAGGAGTGCTGCTTTTCGTAAATCATCTTTGTCAATATGACAAATGTTAGATACTTTTTCAGGGGTATAATCTTTTACGATTTCTTTTAGAGCTTCAAATCCCTCTGTGCGAGAATGGATATATTCCATATCTGCAAGTCCTTCTTCTAGAATAATATGGATCATACCATTGGCAAAGGCAACGTTTGTTCCTGGTTTAATTGGAAGGTGAAGTTCTGCCTGATCACATAAATCAATTTTTCTTGGATCGACAACAATAAGTTTCGTTCCACGTTTTACAGCACGACGTATTTGTGTACCAATAACGGGATGGGCTTCTGTTGGGTTAGAACCTACAAGAAAAATGACATCGATATCATCACTTGTAATATCCGCGATAGGGTTAGTCATAGCTCCAGATCCTAATGTTGTAGAAAGACCTGTAACAGAAGCTGAGTGACAAACTCTAGCACAGTTGTCAACATTGTTAGTTCCAAAGGCAGTGCGCATCATTTTTTGGAATACAAAGTTATCTTCATTTGGAGCACGAGAACAAGAAAATCCAGCGATGGAATCTTTGCCATATTCTTTTTGAATGGCTTTAAATTTAGAAGCAATGAGATCAAGTGCTTCATCCCAAGTAGCCTTTTCTAACACACCATTTTTTCGAATGAGTGGATGAGTAAGGCGATCGGAAGAGTGGACAAATTTATAAGAGCCAAATTTTCCTTTTACACATAGAAGGTTTTGATTAGCAGGACCATTTGCTGGTTCTACACCAACAATTTTATTGTTTTTAACAACGAGATAAAATTGACAGCCTGTTCCACAGTGAGGACAGGTAGTTCTTACTTTCTTTGTTTCCCAATCTCGATACGATTGATGACCTTTGGCAGATAAAGCTCCAGTTGGACAGTGAGAAACACAGTTTCCACAAGATTCACATGCAGTTTCACTCCAAGGAATATCGTACATGGTAGTCATTTTCGTATCAAAACTACGATCTTTAATGCTAATCACATCACGACATTGTAATTGTTCACAAACTCGTTCACAACGACGGCACATAATACAAAGTTCTGGATCGTAGGTAAAGAATGGATTGGAAGAGTCTTTTCCTGGGAGAACACGTTTTCCTGAGAAACTTGTTTGTTCTACACCATATTCCATACAGTATTCTTGTAATTTACAAGCACCATTTTGGGAACAAGAAAAACAGTGTTCGTTATGATTGCTCATTAAAAGATCAAGAATAAAGTGTCTTGCTTCTTTTACTTTGTCTGAATGGGTATAAATTTTCATACCGTCGGAACAATGTTCAGAACAAGCTGTCACAAGTCCTTTTTTTCTACCACCCTCGACTTCTACAACACACATACGGCATGAGCCGTCAGGTGCTAATTCTTTCATATAGCATAGAGTTGGGATTTCAATTCCAAGAGAAGTAGCAGCCGATAAAATAGTAGTTTCAGGAGCTACTTCACAAGGGATTCCATTAATTTCAACATGAATTGCCATTAAAAATTCCTCCTAGTTTATTCGTTTTGATCGCCACATAAAGGACAACCATGATTTGTGATATGAGCTTCAAACTCTTTACGCCTATGTTTTAGACAGGAGTTTAAGGCAACATTGACAGACTGACCAAGCCCACATGCAGATAATGCAGATACTTGTTGACTCAAATATTCAAGTTTTTCGACATCTCCTTCTTTGGCACGACCTTCAATAAAGTCAGTTAATAATTCAAGAATTCTCGTTGTTCCGATACGACAAGGAGTACATTTTCCACAAGATTCATGTACGAAAAATTCAAATACCTTTTGTATGTATTCTACAAGACAGACTTTGTCATTGAGTACAACTAATGCACCAGATCCGATAGATAACCCGACTTCTTTTAGAGCTTCATAAGAATATAGAGTGTCTAATTGTTCTGGAAAGCCAATAGGACCAGACTGACCACCAATATGGAAGAAGTTTAATGTTCCGTCAACAATACCATTTCCATAATCTTTTCCCATAATCAGTTCACGAAGAGGAATTCCAAGATTGACTTCAAAAACACCACGATTTTTAGAGTGACCACTGATAGAAACGAGTTTTGTTCCACCACCTTCTGGTGTTCCATAGTTTAAGAAGGATTCACTTCCTTCTGATAAAATAACAGGAATACAGGCGAATGACTCTACATTATTTACTAAAGTTGGTTTTTGATAAAGACCGACTTCTGCTAAGTGAGGTGGTTTAATACGAGGTCTTCCAGCTTTTCCTTCAATAGAATTTAAGAGAGCAGAGTTTTCACCACATACATAAGCACCGCCACCGGATACGATTGTAATATCATAATCAAATCCCTCAATACCGAGTATATTTTTACCAAGATATCCAGCTTCTCTTGCTTCTTTTAGTGCCTGTTCAAAAACCTTTTGAATATGGCGATATTCTCCACGAATATAAATATATCCCATTGGAGAATCAAAGACATAACCAGCGATTAGCATACCTTCAATAACGCTAAGAGGTACTTTTTTAAGTAGTTCACGATCTTTAAAAGTACCGGGTTCTCCTTCATCTGCATTGCAGACAATGTATTTTGGAGCTCCATCGATATGGTATAAACTTTTCCATTTTCGACCTGCTGGATAGGCAGCACCTCCACGACCTCTTAAATTAGCACGAAGAATTTCTTCAATAATTGCTTCTTTATCCATAGAGATTGCCTGTTTGATACCTGAAAATCCACCAACGGATACATATTCAGAGACAGAAGTTGGTGCAATTTTATCGGCATATTTTAGTAAAACTGATGAATTTCTTGACATAATATCCCCCTTTCTTTATTGATCTCTTTTGCCAGCTCTTAAGTCTTCTAAAAGCTGATGAATAACTTGTTGGTTCAAATTTCCATAGACAGTATCTTTAATCTTAATAACTGGACCAATATCACAAGCACCTACACAAGGAATATAGTGATAAGCAAAGAGACCATCTTTTGTTGTTTCCCCAATTTTAACACCAAGTTCTGCTTCTAACATGTCGATTACTTTTTTCGAATGAGAAAAATGACAAGGTGTACTGTTACATACTTTTAAAACAAATTTTGCTTTTGGCTTTGTTTTTAACATGGCATAAAATGTAATAATATCGTGAAGTCGTGTTTCTGGAAGCCCTACTTCTTTTGCCACAATGCTTGCTGTTTCTTGATCAATGTAATTAAGACCAGAAGCATTTTGAAGTTCATGTAAAATCTGAAGAAGATGCTCTGTATCCCCACCATTTTCTTGGATAATCGCATGTATTTCTTCAGTAGTAAGATGATTTTTAATATCCATAGCCTTCTCCTTTTCTAGCAAATGTTATACTTTAGAGTATCAAAATTAGATTGATTAGTCAATAAAAGTTAAAAAAGTAACAATAAAAAGATAAAAATATCAGAAAATATATATGAAATATAAAAAAATGGGAAAACAGAACAAAAAGATTGTAAACTTTAACTTAAAGATTAAAAAGTAGTAGAAAGAAATTAGTAAAAATAACCGTTGGATAAAAATAAATTATGATAGAAGAGAATATGTAAAATGAGGCTATCTTTTTCTTTTGTGTGATAGCCTCTTAGCATAATAGCCGTAAATTTGTTTATTTTTTTATATTTTTTCTCCATTGAAGAGGAGAGATTTTATAAATCGTTTTAAAGGCACGAGAAAAATGTAGCTGGTTTTCATATCCAACGGCTTTTCCAATATCACCAACAGATAAATCGGTTAATTGAAGAAGTTGTGCTGCTTTTGACATGCGATAATCCATTAAAAGTTGTTGTGGGCTTTGACCTGTATGTTTTTTTAAAATTTTACTTAAATATCCACGACTAACATTACAAAAGTCAGCAATATCTTGTACCGTAATGTCATTATGGAAGTTATTAATGATAAAATTAATGGCTTCTTTAATATATGTATCGGTGACACGCTCCCCTAAAATGGTTCGTCTATTTTTCGAAGAACGTAAAAGATAATCCATACATGTATATAATTCTCCAATTAATCCAAAATGTGAGCGTTCTGATTCATCATTGAGGCTTAGAAGACTTTCCTTTAGCTTATTAGCAAGAATTTTATCAGTAGGGTAATAAATAGGATTTTTGATAGTAATGTTACAATTCATTAAAATTTCTTCTACTCGTGCTCCATCAAATTCAATCCAAGTGTATTCCCATGGATGTTCAGAATCTGCATAATAAGAAGTATTTTGGTTTGGAAAGATCATAAAGCCTTGTCCACTTCGAATCCGATAAGTACGATCAATACCTTGAGAATCCGTTGCAACTAAAGTTCCACTACCAGAAATGACATAATGGAATAAATAGTGATTCCGGACATAAGGACCAAAAGATGCAAGAGGTTTACACTGTTCATATCCATATTGATAGAGACAAAGATCGATAAAATATTGATTAGGGAAGAGAGAGAAAGAGGTATTCTTGGTCATAATAGGATGCTCCTTTCGAAATTTTTACTACTTATCATTCAGTATATACCAAAATGTAATCTAATAGCAATTAAAAATATAAAAAAGCACAATATGGTATAAAAGAAGATAAAGATCTACATTTAAAACTCATATTGTAACATATTATAATTAGACATAGAAATAACCAACCGATATAGGAAGAAGGAAAGAAAGGAACTGATTATGATGGAACTTATTACATTACAGACCGAAAACACAACCTATCAAATGGGGGTTTCAGAACTTGGACATTTACTTCATTTATATTATGGAGCAAAGATAAAAGGGGATATGAGTTGTTTGCTTACCTATTATGATAGAGGATTTAGTGGCAATCCTTATGAAGCAGGTAGTGATCGAACTATCTCTATGGATGCTTTACCACAGGAATATCCTTGTTATGGAATGGGAGATTATCGCAGTGTAGCATTTAATATGAGAGATGAACAGGGAGTTTTTGGAGTTCATTTAAAGTATAAAGAACATCATAAAACAGAAGGAAAATATGATATCGTAGGTCTTCCAGCTGTATATGCGAAAGAGGAAGAGGCTTATACAGTTGAGGTTATGTTAGAAGATGAAGAAGCAAAAATAGAAGTCATTTTAAAGTATGGTGTTTTACCAAAATTAGATGTGATTACAAGAAGTGTGGTTGTTCGTAATGTAGGGGATACAAAAAGATATATAAGTAAAGTATATAGTAGCACACTTGACTTTTTGACAGGAGAATTTGATCTGTTACATTTCCATGGAAGACACAATATGGAACGTATGATGGAACGTGTACCAGTTATTCATGGCAACCAAAGTTTCGGAAGTAAAAGGGGGACTTCAAGTCATCAACACAATCCATTTTTTATACTAGCAGAGAAAGATACAACAGAAGAGTTTGGTTCATGCTATGGGATGTCATTTTTATATAGCGGAAACTTCCGATTTGAAGTAGAAAAAGATCAATATAATCAGACAAGAATACAGATGGGACTTTTAGATGAAATGTTTGATTATGAGTTGAATCCAGGAGAAGAATTTTATGCTCCTGAAGTGGCGATGGCATATTCCAAAGAGGGTCTTACACAGTTATCTCAAATTTATCACAAGTTAATTCGATATCATGTTTGTCGTGGGGCATATAAAGAAACGAGACGTCCTATTTTAATCAATAACTGGGAAGCAACTTATTTTGATTTCAATGGAGAAAAAATTGTAAATATCGCTCGTCAAGCATCTGAGCTAGGAGTTGAAATGCTTGTATTAGATGATGGCTGGTTTGGAAAACGTGATGATGATAATAGTGGACTTGGTGATTGGTATGTCAATGAAAAGAAAATGAATGGAACATTAGCAGAAGTTTCTAATAAAGTTCATGAAATGGGTATGAAATTTGGACTTTGGATTGAACCAGAAATGGTCAATGAAGATAGCGATTTGTATAAAGAGCATCCAGATTGGGCATTTACAATCCCTAGTAGAAAGCCAATTCGTTCAAGAAATCAGCTTGTACTAGATTTCTCTAGAAAAGAAGTAGTAGACCATATTTTTAATCAAATTGCAACGGTCATTGATTCAGCACAAATTGAATATATCAAAATGGATATGAATCGTAGCATTTGTGATGTGTATTCCGCATTAGAAGGGTATCAAAATTATGGAAAGATTATGCATCAATATGTACTTGGTGTATATGATTTCTTAGAAAGAATGTTAAATCGTTATCCAAACATTTTAATAGAAGGATGTAGTGGTGGAGGCGGTAGATTTGATGCCGGAATGTTATATTATACACCACAGATTTGGTGCAGTGATAATACAGATGCGATTGAAAGAATTACGATTCAACATGGTACATCATTTGGTTACCCAATTTCAGCAGTAGGTTCTCATGTATCTGCTGTACCAAACCATCAAACAGGACGAAAAACAAGTATTCATACAAGAAGTGTTGTTGCAATGGCAGGAAGCTTTGGATATGAATTAGACTTAAATTTAATTTCAGAAGAAGAAAAAGAAGCTGTTAAAACACAAATAGAAAGTTATAAAAAATATTGGAATCTTATTCATAATGGGGAGTACTATCGTTTACACAATCCAAATATTCATACAGAAATGGCTGCATGGAACTTTGTATCAGAAGATAAGAAAGAGGCATTAGTGAATGTAGTATCTTTAACAACTCATGGAAATGCACCAGTTCATTATGTGAAATGCAAGGGACTTGATGAAAACAAACAGTATCAGCTCGAAGAAACAGGAGAAGTTTATGATGGAAGTATGCTTGTAAATGTTGGATTACCAATACCAGTTATTCCAAAGGAGTATCAGGCATGGCAATATCATTTTATCGCACTTTCATAAGAAGAGAGAAGAAGAAAGGAGTTATCAACGATGAAAAATGAAATTATGTTAATTACCTACGGTGATAGCCTTGGACATAATTTTAAGGAAATGGAGCAGATTTTAGAAAAACATTATAAAGGTGCTATTGGAAGTGTACATATTTTACCTTTTTTCCCATCTTCTGCCGATCGTGGATTTGCACCAATGCAATATGATAAAGTTGATGAAAAATTTGGAGATTTTGAAGATTTAAAACGAATTGGGAAGAAATATGATCTCATGTATGATTTTATGGTAAATCATATTTCAGCACATTCTCCTTATTACTTAGACTTTAAAGAAAAAAAGGAAGAGTCAGCGTATAAAGATTTATTTATTCGCTATAAAGATTTCTGGGAAAATGGTGAGCCAACAAAAGAGCAAGTGGATAAGATTTATAAAAGAAAGCCAAAAGCACCATATGTAGAGCTTACTTTTGATGATGGAACAACAGAAAAAATTTGGTGTACATTTGGAGAAGAACAGATTGATCTTGATGTTACAAAGCCAATTACGAAGGAATTTATAGAAAAAACAATTCGCTTTATGTGTGAGCATGGTGCCAAAGTAATTCGGTTAGATGCGTTTGCTTATGCGATTAAAAAAGCAGATACAAGTTGCTTTTTCGTAGAACCAGATATGTGGGATTTATTATACCAAATTGAAGAAATTGCAAAGGAATATAACGTAGATCTTTTACCAGAAATCCATGAACATTATTCTATTCAGTTAAAGATTGCCGAAAAAGGCTTTTGGGTATATGATTTTGCACTTCCAATGCTCGTACTACATGCTCTTTATACACACCGAGGAGATCGTTTAAAACATTGGTTTAGCATTTGTCCAAGAAAACAGATGACAACATTGGATACTCATGATGGAATTGGTGTTGTAGATGTAGTTGACCTTTTAACTCCAGAAGAAATTGAAGAAACAAAAGAATTATTATATGCAAAAGGTGCAAATGTTAAGAAAAAATATAGCAGTGAAGAATATAATAATTTAGATATTTATCAAATTAATTGTAGCTACTATTCAGCATTAGGAAATAATGACGATGCGTATTTATTGGCAAGAGCCATTCAATTTTTTGCACCGGGTATTCCACAAGTATATTATGTTGGAATGTTAGCTGGTGAAAATGATCTAGAATTATTAGAACAGACAAAAGAAGGGCGTAATATTAACCGGCATTATTATTCAGCAGAAGAAGTAGATGAAAACTTCAAACGTCCAGTTGTAGAGAAATTAAGAGATCTTATGAAGTTTAGAAATAGTTGCGAAGCATTTGATGGAGAATGTATTTGTGAAAGTGAAGGTGATCAGTTAAGAATTGAAAGAAATAATGGTAAAGTAAAAGCCATTTTAGAAGCAAACTTAAAAACATATGAGTTTAAAATATCCGTAGAAGAATAAGAAAGATAGAGCTACGAAATCTATCAAATATAAAAATGTTTATATGACAAAGGAAATGGATACTGAGAAAAGGAGGAGGTTTCCGATGAGAACAAGAATAAAACCAATCATATGTTTGCTACTTGCAGGAACAATGGGAATGCTTTTTAATGGATGTGGACAGGATAATAAAGTAGCAGATGGAAAAGTAGAGATTGAAATTGTACAGTATAAGCCAGAGGCAGCAAAGTATTTTGAAGAATTAGAAAAAAAGTTTAATGAAACCCATGACAATATTCATTTGACGATTAGTTCTCCAAATGATGCAATGACAATTTTAAAAACAAGATTTATCCGCGAAGATTATCCAGATATTATTGGAATTGGAGGGGATGTGAATTATTCCAATTTCTTAGATTCTGATTTATTTATGAATATTGAAGATTATGAAGGATTAAAAAATATTCGTCAATCTTATTTAGATACGGATAAGGAACTTGAATTTGTACCAAAGGATGGTATATATGCCCTACCTTATGCAGCAAATGCAGCTGGTGTTTTATATAATCGTGAATTATTCAAAGAACATGGTTGGGAAATTCCTACTACTTATACAGAATTCATACAGTTATGTGAAGAAATTCAAGCAGAGGGAATGCTACCACTTTATTTTGGATTTAAAGATACATGGACTTGTTTAGCACCTTGGAATGCCATTGCTTGTAGTTTAGCTCCATCTGATATTGCTTCTCAAGTAAATAAAGGAGAAGCAAAGTTTTCGGAAGTATATGAAAGAGTAGCAACAATGACAAAAGAGTTATTACAATATGCACAGAAAAATCCTGCTGCTTACAGCTATAACGATGCTTGTACAGCATTTGCAAACGGAGAAAGTGCTATGTATGTCATTGGTAGTTATGCAATTCCACAGATCAAGTCAGTAAATCCAGACATGGACATTGACTCTTTTGTATTCCCAGCCAATGAAGATGAAAGTCAGAATATATTAAACTCAGGAAATGACCTGCAATTTTCTGTTATGGAAACTTGTGAAAACAAAGAAGAAGCATATGAAGTATTAGATTTCTTATTAGAAGATGAGAACGTACAGGCATATATGGATGCTCAAAATTCAGTTCCTTGTAAAGAAGGAGACTTTATATTATCTGAAAACTTAGATGGTATGAAGCCTTATATTGAACAAGATAGAATGGCAGATTATCAAGATCATCATTATCCAAGTGAAATGGCTGTAGATGCGATGATTCAAACGTATTTATTAGATGATAGTAAAAATGCGACAGAAAAATTTTTGTCACGCTTTGATACAGATTGGAAACGCTATAATCGTGACTTAATTCGTAAAGTTCAGGATTATCAAGCAGAGCATCCTGAATCTTTGGAAGGGGAGGAATAGTTATGAAAAAGAAGATGACAGAAAGACAAAGAACACTGTTGCTTATGACTGCACCAGTAGTAATCTTATTCTTTTGTTTTAATACACTTCCATTGCTCAAAGGATTTTATTATGGCTTAACAAATTTTAAAGGATATGGAAGCTATGATTTTGTAGGTTTACGAAATTTTGTTGATTTATTTCAAGATGCACGTGTAGGAAAATCATATCTCTTTACCTTTCAGTATGCCATCGTTTGTACTATTTTAGTCAATGTGATTAGTTTAATTTTAGCACTTGGATTAAATAGTAAAATTAAAGGAAAAAGTATTTTAAGAGGAATTTATTTTATTCCTAACGTATTAGGTGGATTAGTTATTGGGTATATTTTTGGATTTATTTTTACTTATATTCTTCCAACGTTAGGACAAATGATGGGGATTGGATTTTTAAGTGATAGTTTATTATCCAAAAGCAGTACAGCGTGGATTGGAATTGTTATTGTAGGGGCATGGCAATCCGTCGCTATGAATACGATTATTTATATCGCTGGACTTCAAACAGTTCCAGAAGATGTATATGAAGCAGGAGCTATTGATGGAGTAACTGGTTGGAATAAATTTAAGAGTATTACATTTCCATTAATTATGCCATTCTTCACCATTAATATGGTACTTTGTATGAAAAACTTCCTTATGGTATTTGATCAAATTATGTCTTTAACAAAAGGAGGTCCATCTCAAAGTACAGAATCTATTTCGTATTTGATCTATAATAATGGGATGAGTGGAGGACAATTTGGTTTCCAAAGTGCCAATGCCTTTGTATTCTTTGTTGTAATCGTAGTAATTTCTGTATTACAAATGCGATTCTTAGGAAGTAGGGAGGAACAATTATGATGAGTTTAGCAAAAAGAAAAACAGGAGAAAAAGTAAATTGGGTTACAACCATTTTATTAATTCTTGGATGTGTTACCGTTTTTTTCCCACTTTATATGGCTGTCATCATTGCATTTAAAAGCCCATCTGAGATGACAAATAATATTGCAGGAGCATTATCATTTCCAGAACAATGGAGTCTTAATAATTTTAGAGAAGCTATGGAAGTGACAGATTTTTGGAACTCGCTTGGAAATTCTCTATTAATTACAGGTGTTACTGTTATTTTAGCTGTTTTCATTCATTCAATGGCAGGGTATGCCATTGGAAGAAGCATGGCAAAAAGTAAGAAATATAAATTTGCTTACTTATATATTGTAAGTGGTATGTTTGTTCCATTTGCAATTTTAATGATGCCACTTGTAAAACAAACGGCACAACTTGGGATTGCCAATCGCTTTGGTGTTATCGTACTCTATGTTGTATTTTTTATGCCAATGAATTTATTGCTTTATGCAGGTTATTTGAAAAATATACCATTGGCACTAGAAGAAGCAGCTCATATTGATGGGGCAACTACTTGGAAAACATATTGGACAATTATTTTTCCTATTATGAAGCCAATGCATGCGACAGTTGCTGTTTTAACAGCACTTGGTACATGGAATGATGTTATGACACCTCTTGTTATTTTATCAGGAACTGGACATAATACACTTCCACTTGCACAGCTTAATTTCCAAACACAATTTGGAACGAATTATAATTTAGCATTTGCATCTTATTTATTAGCATTACTTCCAATTTTAATCTTCTATATTATCTGTCAGAAACAGATTTTAAATGGTGTAGTAAACGGAGCAGTCAAATAGTATAAAAAAGAGCCTATCACAAAGTTTTATCTTTGTAATAGGCTCTTTTTTTAAAAATCAATTTTATTTAAAGCACTGATTAATGCTAAGACAGAAGCCTCTATAATATCGTCATGAATCCCGGCACCCCAAGTAATCGTTTCATTAGGAGCTTGAATACCAACATAGGCACATGCTTTTGAATTTGA
>JADIML010000223.1 GCA_017694765.1 Candidatus Scybalomonas excrementavium | reverse complement strand
TTATCACTGTTTTCCAGTTTGAACACAGTGATAGAAACAATCAAACAAGAACAATTTACTCCAAATATTGTATATCAAAAAGAAGAACCTATTGAATTTTCAAGTATTCCACTTACGATATACCAAGATTTAGAACATACAAATTATTCTTCGATTTCCAAAGTTTTAGAAACTTACTATTCGTCTAAAAATAAAATTACAAGAATCCGTCAAAAGTCTGCCGATCTTAGAAAAGTCGTGACCAATGCTTTAGAACGAACAAGCAAAAAATACGATTTACAGCTTCGTCAGCTAAAAGATACCGAAAAACGTGATAAATATCGAGTCTATGGAGAACTTATTAATACTTATGGATATGGACTGGAACCAGAAGCAAAATCTCTTACTTGTCTTAACTATTATACAAATGAGGAAATTACAATCCCTCTAGATTCCACACTATCTCCTCAGGAAAATTCGAAACGATATTTTGCGAAATACAATAAATTAAAACGTACGTATGAGGCTTTAACAGATCTCATTGTAGAGACAAAGTCAGAGCTTGATCACCTTGAATCTATCTATAACTCTTTAGATATCGCTTTATTAGAAAGTGATCTTGTTCAGTTAAAACAAGAGCTGATGGAATATGGCTATATGAAACGCCGCTATAATGGTGGCAAAAAAGAAAAGATTACAAGCAAGCCATTTCATTATATTTCTTCCGATGGGTTCCATATGTATGTTGGAAAAAATAACTACCAAAATGAAGAACTAACGTTTAAATTCGCCAATGGAAATGACTGGTGGTTCCATGCAAAAGGAATGGCAGGTTCTCATGTCATTGTAAAACGTGAACAAGGACAAGAGCTTCCTGATCGTACTTTTGAAGAAGCTGGTCGATTAGCTGGATATTATTCCAAAGGACGTACTGCTCCAAAAGTAGAAATTGATTATACAGAACGTAAAAATTTAAAAAAACCACCTGCTGCAAAACCCGGATTTGTTATCTATCATACCAATTATTCTTTATTAATTGAACCAGATATTTCCATGCTACGATTAGTAGAAGACGAAAAATAAAAAATAGAAATTGCCATCCACTTAATTTGGGATGGCAATTTCTATTTTTCCAGTTTCATATTTCTTCTCTTCTGATAAAAATAATATTTTTCCTCTTAAAAATACAATTTCATACTGAATATTTAATTTTAATCTTTCATCTGCATGGACAATACAAACAGCAGGATTGGCTAATAACTGTTCCTCTGCTTGTAATCCTTTCATAAACTTCCACTCTGCAAATTGATCCGATGAACTACTTTGTTGCTGGATTGAAAATCCATTTTTCTCATCTTCATATCCTTCTATCTCATAATAATAGCCATCTTCTCTATCACTAAGGCGTCCAGCCTCTGTAAGCTCTTGTCTCTCATAATCAGCTTCTATCCTTGTTTTTTGCAATGCAATTTTTGTTTCCACTTCTCCCTTTAAATTACTTGCAGCTTGTATGATCCAAGTATTTCCATATTTTTGTTTTAAAAAATATTCTTCTTGTACTTTATGAAAAACAAGAGTCAATGCCAATGTTCCATCTTTATGAGTATTATCTTCTAGTTCCCAATAAAATCGTTTTATAATATCACCTTTTTGAATAACAACTTGATCGACTTCTAATAACTCATCTTCTGCTTCTTCTATGTAATCTAATAATTGTGGATACTCCATTTCCTGTTTCGCAAAATATGCAGTTTCATAAACACTACCTTGTATATACTCAATAGAAACAGCTACTAAGAGATTCTTTTTTTCTTTTGTTTCTCTAAATAAATCTTGTTGTATTTCTTTTCCACGATTATGGAATAAAACCTGTGTTGCCGACGTTTCATATTGTTCTATCTGTTTCTTTGTAATTTTACTGACTACAACATTGCTAATTGCATTGTTGGAACTCATTTGTTCTTGTCCTTGCGTATTGACACCCTTTAAAAAATCCGAATAATCTATGTCATTTTTATCCTTTGATGAATACACAACATATTGTCCATTTTCTTCTGTTAAAATATAACCATCTACCTTTTTATTTCCATAAATAATAGTTCCCTCTTTTACTCCTCGAATTTGATTTGCCTGTTCACTGGCATATCCATCTTCTGGAACTTTAAAAGAATCTTCTTCAACGCCTTTTACTTTTCCTACTTTTTCAAATCCACTAGGTAATTTCTCAATTAAATTACTATCATCATATCCACTTTTATAAGGCACTCCTTCATAGACGATCATAGGTTCCACAAATAATTTCTTCGTTGAATTGGCTGATGATTCACATCCCATTAATAATACAAAAATAACAACAATACCTATCATTTTTAGTCGTTTTTTCATAGATATCCATTCCATCATCTCAGCAGCCTCCCAACTTCTTCTTATACTTATTAGTATAATTTTTCTTACAAGCATTCGTCAAGCCATTCTTTTATATCTTTTTAATTTTCTTTCCATTCTACTGCAGCACTACCACTACGTACAATTTCAATCTTTTTAAATCGTTTAAACTGATCAATGATTCTCTGATTTTGCTTATCTCGATGAATTCCTTCTAATAAAATTTCAGTCCCATTATATTCAACAACTATCATATGATATACGTGTGCCATTCGAAAAACTTCTTCCACTTCCTCTTTTTTACTACAAACCACTTTTATTAATAATAATTCCCTGCTGTGAATCCCTATTCCAGTCATGTCAATTACTTTAATAATACCAACCATACGATTTAATTGCTTTTTGATCTGTTCAAATGTAATATCATCTCCTAATAAGCTAATGGTCATACGAGAGATTGTTTGATCTTGTGTTGGCCCTACTGTTAAACTCTCTAAATTATATCCTTTTCCGGCAAATAATCCAGATACTTTAGCTAAAATACCAGTATCATTTTCTACATATAACGAAAGCCATCTTTTCTTCATCTATTCTTCCTCCAAAATCATATCATATAAAGATGTTCCACTTTTTACCATCGGTAATACAAGTTCCCTTGGATCAATGATACACTCAATTACTGTCGGTCTATCTGTTACTTCTTTACTCTCTTTTAATGCGTTTTGAAATTCCTCTAATGTAGTGACACGATAACCTTTCACATGATAACTACTTGCCCAACTTATAAAATCTGGAACATAATTTGGTGATGACTCAAGATCGGATGGATACGTACAAGGTTTATCTCCACTTAATCGAGTCAAGGAATATCTTTGCTTATAAAAGAGTTCTTGCATTTGGCGTACCATTCCAAGATATTGATTATTCATAATAATGACTGTAATCGGTAATTGATAACAAACGGCCGTTGCCATCTCTTGCATATTCATTTGAAAACCACCATCACCAGTCATACAAAAAATTCTCTTTCCTTTGGTGCTAAGTGCTGCTCCTATAGCTGCTGGAAATCCATATCCCATCGTTCCAAGTCCACAAGACATGATTAACTTTCGATTGTTTCTCATCTCTAAATATTGTGTAACCCACATCTGATGCTGTCCAACATCTGTTACAACGATCATGTCTTCTTCGATCGCATTTAATTGGCGTAAAATAGCTCTTGGTCCTAATTGCTTATTTCGATCTTCCTTTGGTAGAGGATATTGTGTTTTCCAATTTTGAATTTTTTCTAGCCATTCCTTTCGCTCCATCGCTGTTACCATAGGAAGCATTTTTTCTATTGCAAGTTTTGCATCAGCTACAATTGGAATATCCACTGTCACTGTTCTTGAAATAGATGCGGTATCAATATCGATATGTATAATCTTAGCATTTGGAGCAAAATTACTGACACTTCCTGTTGTACGATCACTAAATCTAGC
>JADIML010000222.1 GCA_017694765.1 Candidatus Scybalomonas excrementavium | reverse complement strand
GAATAAACTATTAGATAGTAGGGAAGGAAAGGATGCAGAGTAGAATGGAGAAAATAGCGATGTCCAAGTTAAAAGTAGGGCAGGTTGGAACCATTGTGGAAATGAATGGAGAAACGGAAATAAAAGAACGTTTTTACTCATTAGGGATGGAAGAAGGGAGTGAAGTAAAGTGTCTTTTTACATCCTTCTATGAAGATCCAATAGCTTTTGAAATATGTGGATGTACGATTGCGTTACGAAAAAAAGATATTGAAAACATCATGGTAGTGACAAAGGAATATGAAGAGAAGAAAGAGCATTGCTTATTATTAGCTGGGAATCCAAATGTAGGAAAGAGTACATTGTTTAATTATATGACAGGATTACATCAGCATACAGGAAATTGGACTGGAAAAACAGTAGAAATGGCAAAAGGAATTTCAAAGCTAACAGGCACTTCCTATGTCATTTATGATTTACCGGGAACATATTCTTTACGCTCTCGTTCGGAAGAAGAAAAAGTAGCCGAACAATATGTAAGAGCTGGAGAATATGAAGGTATTATTGTAGTTTGTGATGCAGGAAGTTTAAAGCGAAATTTGATTTTAGTATTACAAATTATGGAAATTACGAAAAATGTAGTGCTCTGTGTGAATTTACTCGATGAAGCTAAGAAAAAGGGAATTGTAGTTGATTTGAAGAAATTGGAAAAAGAGTTAAAAATTCCAGTCAGAGGATGTATTGCTAGAACAGGGGAGGGGGTAGAAGAATTATTAAGAGCATGCGAATGTTTCAAGAAAAAAGAGAGAAGTTGTATCAGGGAAGAGAAAGAAAGACAAGAAGCAGTTGTAGAAGCATGTGAAGGGGTAAGTCAACAACATTCAGAAATTTTAAAAAGAGCGATACAATTAGAGCAGATGGTTGTAACAGTAACGAGTCAAAAATGTAGAGAAAGAGAGCGTTTTTTAGATAGAATATTTACAAGGAAAATAACAGGAATCCCTATCATGTTACTTCTTTTATTTGGTGTTTTTTGGATTACAATGAAAGGAGCAAATTTACCATCTCAATTTTTAGAAATAGGATTTGAAAAAATTGGAATTTGGTTAAGCGAAGTCTTAATTGGCATACATGCCCCGTGGTGGATACGAAGTCTTTTATTAGATGGCGTTTATAAAGTCACAAGTTTTGTAATAGCAGTTATGCTCCCACCAATGGCAATTTTTTTTCCACTTTTTACAATATTAGAAGATTATGGGTATTTACCAAGAATTGCATTTAATCTCGATCATTTATTTTCAAAGTGTCATGCCTGTGGAAAGCAAGCCCTTACTATGTGTATGGGACTTGGGTGTTCAGCAGTTGGTGTGACAGGATGTCGGATTATAGATTCTAGAAGAGAACGACTCATTGCAATTTTAACAAACTGTCTGGTTCCTTGTAATGGAAAATTTCCAACACTTGTTGCAATGATTAGTGTTGGAATGTTATTCGTTGGTGTTCACTCTAGTTTCTTATCAGCAATCTTTTTAATGACAGCAGTTTTGCTAGGTGTTTGTATGACATTTCTCGTATCATTTCTCTTATCTATTACACTATTAAAAGGAGAACCTTCTGCTTTCACATTAGAGCTACCACCATATCGGAGACCCCAGTTTGGAAAGGTAATTATAACATCTTTTATTAACCGTACTATATTTGTATTAGGAAGAGCAGTGGCAACAGCTATGCCAGCTGGAATTCTTTTATGGATAGCCAGTCAAATTCAAATAGCTGAAATACCCATGACCGTTCAATTAGCCAATTTATTAGAACCAATAGGGAGAATGATGGGATTAGATGGGATTATTCTAGTAGCATTTTTATTCGGTTTTCCTGCCAATGAGATTATAGTTCCTATTATGCTTATGTTATATACTTCTAATGGAACATTGGTGGATTTTCAGAGTATATGGGATTTAAAACAAATACTTCTTGGAGCAGGATGGTCTATAGAAACCATTCTTTGTATGTGTGTCTTTTTATTATTTCATTGGCCTTGTTCTACGACATTATTGACAATTAAGAAAGAAACGAATAGTTTAAAGTGGATGGGTATTGCTTTTTTATTACCAACTTTAGTCGGAATATTGTTTTGTTTCAGTATTCATTTTATATTTTGGTTACTTGGATAAAGAAAAACTTTTGCAATGACTCATTTTCCTATATACTATATAAATGATAGATAAACTTTTTAAAAATCAAAGAAAAAACAATTGAGAAACATTTGGATAGGAGGAAATAAAAATAGAATGAGAAAGTGGAAGAGCGTATTCAGTATGTTTGTGATAGTATGTATGTTATCTACGACAACTGCATTTGCAAAAGAAAACAATGAGAAGGAGATCAATATTGTCTTTACTCATGATCTCCATTCTCATTTAGATAGTTTTACAACGAAACTGAATGGAAGGCAGCAAAAAGTTGGTGGATTTTCAAGAATTGCTACGATCATTCAAGAGAAGAAGCGAGAAAATCCTGCAACAATTGCTGTAGATGCAGGGGATTTTTCTATGGGGACTCTATATCAAACAATTTATGAGACACAGGCCTCTGAGCTTAGAATGCTTGGGAAGATAGAAGTTGATGTTACAACACTAGGAAATCATGAAACAGATTATCGGAATGAAGGTCTTGCCAATATGTTACGGGCAGCAAAAGATTCTGGTGATCCACTTCCACAATTTGTGTTATCCAATATTAATTTAGATGATCCAAAAGAGGAAGAGTTAGTTGTAAAAGAAGCGATGGAAAGTTATGGGGTAAAATCTTATACAGTTCTTGAAAAGAATGGAATAAAAATAGGAGTATTTGGTATTTTGGGAAAGACAGCTATTGAGTATTCACCAATGGCAGCGCTTACTTTTAGCAATCAGGTAGAAAGTGCAAAAAAAGCAGTAAAAGCCTTGAAAGAAGAAGGCGTAGATATTATTATTTGCTTATCCCATAGTGGAACTGATGTAGAGCCTAAAAAATCAGAAGATGAAATATTAGCAAAAGAAGTGCCAGATATTGATGTGATTATAAGTGGACATACACACACAACATTAAAACAACCAATTATCGTTGGGAATACGATAATTGGTTCTACTGGAGAATATGGAATCCATGTTGGTAGTATGAAATTAGTAAAGCAAAACGATGGAAACTGGGAGTTAGAACAGTATGAATTAATTCCAGTTACCTCAGATATAGAAGAACGTAAGGAAATAAAAGAAGTATTGCAGCGATTTCATAAAACCATTGAGCAAGAATATTTAGTTCATTATGGATATAAAATGGGACAAGTTTTAGCAGAAAATGAGGTAGAGTTTACAGATATAAGTGAAATTGGGAAGAAGCATCAAGAAGAGAACTTAGGGAATTTTATTACAGATGCTTATATTGATACGATTAAAAAAGAAGAAGGAGAGAAGTATCAACCGATTGCAGCTGCTATTGTACCGGCTGGTGTGATTCGAGAAACGCTTCCAATTGGAAAGATTACAACAGAAGAAGCATTTATGGTAATGTCTTTAGGCATTGGAAAAGATAAAATTTCAGGGTATCCTCTTATCAGTATTTACTTAACAGGAAAAGAGTTGAAAACAGCAGCAGAAATTGATGCTTCTATTTCTCCGATGATGAATGTGGCACAGCTTTATACATCAGGACTTCACTTTACATTCAATCCCAATCGATTGCTTTTTAATCGAGTAACTGATGTAAGTCTTTGGGATGAACAGACAAAAGAACAACAGTTATTAGATGATAATCGATTATACCGAGTGGTGGGAGATCTCTACACAGGACAGATGCTAGGAGCAGTAGAAGGAAAATCCTTTGGTATGTTATCGATTGTACCAAAAGATAAAGATGGACAACCAATTGAAAATTTAGAAGATTATATTGTATATCGAAACAATGGAGCAGAATTAAAAGCATGGACTTGTATCGCAGATTACTTACAAGGAGATGAGGAAAAAACAGAAAATGGAATTGCAAAAGTATCAAAAGACTATGCCAAGTTTCAAGGAAGAAAAATAGTAGATGATAGTCATGACATGAAGAGCTTGATTTGTAAACCAAATAAATTTACATGGATAGCTATAGGCATGATAGGAATTGTTTTTTTCTTAATTGGTTTTCTTAGTTTTGGAATTCGAAGAATATTTAGTAAGAAGAGATAAGTCAATTTAGAGAGAAAGGGGAAAGAAAATGAGTTTTACACATTTACATGTCCATACAGAATACAGTTTATTAGATGGTTCTAGTAAGATTAAAGAACTTGTAAAACGAGTCAAAGAGCTTGGTATGGATTCGATCGCTATTACCGATCATGGTGTTATGTATGGAGTAATTGATTTTTATAAAGCAGCAAAAGAAGTAGGAATTAAGCCAATTTTAGGATGTGAAATCTATGTAACACTTGGATCTCGTTTTGAAAAAGAAACAGGAAAGTCAGGAAGTAAATATCATCATCTTGTATTACTTGCAGAAAATGATATCGGGTATCACAACTTGATGAAAATTGTTTCAAGAGGATTTACAGAAGGGTTTTACTATAAACCTCGTGTCGATTATGAAGTATTGGAGCAATATCATGAAGGGATTATTGCACTCAGTGCTTGTTTAGCAGGAGAAGTATCCACATGGCTTCGGCAAGGAATGTTTGAAGAGGCAAAAAAATCAGCTCTTCATTTACAATCGGTGTTTGGAAAAGGAAATTTTTTCTTAGAAATTCAAGATCATGGAATCAAAGAACAACAGATTGTAAACCAACAAATGCTCCGTTTGCATCAAGAAACAGGAATTGATCTCGTTGCAACCAATGATATTCATTATGTATATGAGGAAGATGCAACTCCACATGACATTTTACTTTGTATTCAGACAGGAAAAAAAGTAGCAGATGAAGATAGAATGCGTTATGAAGGTGGGCAGTACTTTGTAAAATCCGAAGAGCAGATGAGAGAATTATTTCCATATGCTTTAGATGCTATTGAAAATACTCATAAAATTTCAGAGCGTTGTAATGTGGAAATTGTATTTGGGGAACAAAAAGTGCCAAAATTTGAAGTCCCACAAGGCTATGATGCATTTTCTTATTTAACAAAACTTTGTGAAGAAGGGCTAAAAAAACGCTATGGAACAGCAGAAGTTCAAGATGGTGTCAATTTAAAAGAACGTTTAGAATATGAGCTAACAACGATTAAAAATATGGGATATGTAGATTATTTCCTTATTGTGTGGGACTTTATTAAATATGCAAAAGACCATCAGATTGCAGTAGGACCAGGACGTGGTTCTGCGGCAGGAAGTATCGTGTCATATTGTTTAGAGATTACCGATATTGATCCGATTCATTATCAGTTACTTTTTGAGCGTTTCTTAAATCCAGAACGTGTTTCTATGCCAGATATTGACGTGGGTGCGACACGTTGGTAATTGAAAAGATTACCCACTAAGTTGCAAAAACTTAGGAGAACTAATACTCCGAGCAATCAAATGATAAGGTAACGCTTTGAAGGATTGCCATTAATACTACGATATGCAATGGATTAAGTTATTATGAGATTGTATAAAGCTCGTTGAAGTCGGCAGAAAAGTTACCCTAACGAGTTAAGTCGAGGAAAGGTTTCATTAACTGTAATTGATATGTCGGATGTCTAAGAAGTATATCTATGGTGAGTATCCAAAATGTGTAATGGGGACGAACTACTGATTGACTTATCGTGAATGTCGCTTAGTAGAAATGCTAAGAGAACCAAATTTGGTTTATCAACAGAAGGATGAGTAAAGGCTATGTTAAGAAAATCCTACAATTCTTACAGGGAATTGGGTTGTTGACGGTATTTAGGTAGCACCTAAGGATATGCGGTACAGATAGGAGTATTGGAACGTGGAAAGCCTTGAACATGGAGATATAACTGTCAATGAAGTGTTTTAAGGGAAATGATAATAAAATTATCTATAACCTTAATTAATCAAGGTGAGAGTAGAGCCACAGTACCTATGAAACAATGATAATAAGTTGTGGAGGGATAGGCTCAAGTCGTTTGAGTAGATTAAATATTATGTATAAAAGTTTGCGATTCGTTCAGGTTCTTGTAAGACTAATAGAAACGAAAATCTCAAAGAAAATTTATTTCTTACGAAAGGAGATGATTAGTTGACTGAACAAAAGGTGAAAAGGAGAAAAGTCCTAAGAAATAATGAGTATTATGGACAACAAGAAAAATTAGATGAATTGTATAAGAAGTCAAGCGAAGGGAGATATTTTGATAAACTATATGAGTTAATCATAAGTGAAGATAATATTATGAAAGCATATAGAAATATCAAAAGAAATACTGGTAGCAAAACAAAAGGTATAAATGGACACACGATACGGTATTTAGAAAATTTATCAAAAGATAAGCTAATACAAATGGTAAGACAAAGGTTAAATTTTTATAAACCTAATCCTGTGAGAAGAGTGTTCATACCAAAAACTAATGGAAAACAAAAACCATTAGGAATACCTACAATAGAAGATAGGCTCATTCAACAATGTATCCTACAGATATTAGAACCGATATGTGAGGGAAAATTTCATAATTCAAGTTTTGGATTTAGACCGAACAGAAGTACACATCATGCAATTGCAAGATGTCAACATCTAATCAACCACAGTAAAAATCATTTTGTAGTTGATATAGATATAAAAGGATTCTTTGATAATGTAAACCATAGCAAGTTAATGAAACAACTTTGGACGATAGGAATAAGAGATAAAAGATTACTATGTATCATAAGTAGAATGCTAAAGGCTGAAATAGTAGGTGAGGGAATACCAACCAAAGGAGTACCACAAGGGGGAATATTATCTCCTCTTTTGGCAAATATTGTACTAAATGAACTTGATTGGTGGATTTCAAATCAATGGGAAACAAAATCTACCAGTCATATGTATACTCAGCCAAGTTCAAAGATAGTTGCATTAAAGAAAACTAAATTAAAACCATGTTACATTGTTAGATATGCGGATGATTTCAAAATATTTACCGATAGTAGAACAAATGCGAAAAAGATATTTATGGCCGTAAAACTTTGGTTAAAGGATAGATTGAATTTAGAAATTAGTGAAGAAAAAAGTAAAATAACTAATTTGAGAAAAAATGGTTCCGATTTCTTAGGTATTAGACTAAGGGCAGTATCGAAAGGAACATCTCAATTAGGATATATCTCACAAAGCAAAGTTGAGCCAAAGAGAAAATCAAAAATAGTAGAAGTATATAAAAGTAAATTGAAGGATCTAAATAAAAGCCCAAGTATGGATAAAGCAAAAGATTTGAATGGATTTACTTTAGGAATTCACAATTACTATAAAGTCGCAACCGATGTTAGACAAGATTTTCATGATATCATGCATTTAGTATATGGCAAATATAAAACATTGAAGCGACGGCGGATTATCACAGACAAAGGTACAGAAAATCAAGTATTTAAAACTTTTTATAAAGGATATAAGGGTAGTTTAGATAAATGTTGCAATATAACATTATATCCAATACCATTTGTACACTTTAAAAAGCCGTTACAAATTCATCCAGAAATAACACCATATACGGAAATTGGAAGAAAAAGAATTCATAATACATTGACAACAATATCGGTATATGAATTAGAGAATTTAAGAAGAGGAAACTTTGGGAAAAGAAGTATGGAATATATTGATAATAGAATATCAAAATTTGTAGGTCAAAATGGAAAATGTTATATAACTGGGATTAGACTATCAACAGATGAAGTACATTGTCATCATAAAATACCACTTAAATTAGGTGGTACTGATGAATACAATAATTTAGTTATTGTTCATAAAGATATACACAAACTTATACATTCAAATAATATAAAATTAATATTACAATCATCGATAAATTGGACAGTGAAATCAAAATCAAAATTTAACCAATTAAGAAAACAAGCAAATTTAGAACCAATAGATTTTACATTGGTTGCATAATATATCTACAATTCAAACGAGGGAACGCCGTATGAGGTGAAAATCTCACGTACGGTGTGGAGTGGGGGAAAAGATGGAGATAATATCAAAATCTTACCTATCACTATATTTTTGTTTTGAAAGAAGACAAGAAGTCATAGATTATGTAGTTGGTAAATATGGAAAAGAGAAAGTAGTTCAGATTGTTACATTTGGAACAATGGCAGCAAAGGCCGTTATACGAGATGTTGGAAGAGTGCTTGATATTCCATATGCAACCGTTGATGCCGTTGCAAAAATGATACCAAATGAACTGAATATGACGATTGATAGTGCATTAGAAAAGAGTAAGGATTTACGAGAAGTTTATCAACAAGATGCACAGATTCAATATTTAATTGATATGTCAAAACGTTTAGAAGGGCTTCCTAGACACTCTTCTATGCATGCAGCTGGCGTTGTAATTGGGCAAAAGGCACTGGATGAATTTGTGCCTCTTGCAAAGGCAGCGGATGATGCTATCGTTACTCAGTTCCCAATGACGACAATTGAACAATTGGGACTTTTGAAAATGGACTTTTTAGGACTTAGAACGCTTACAGTGATTCAAAGTGCCATAGAATTAATCGAACACAGAATTGGAAAAAGACTGGATTTAAACGCCATTGATTATCAAGATAAAAAAGTGTTTGAATTATTAGGTTCAGGAAAGACAGATGGAGTCTTTCAGCTAGAAAGTTCTGGAATGAAAAGCTTTATGAAAGAGTTGCGACCAGAAAATTTAGAAGATATTATTGCCGGAATTTCCCTCTATCGTCCAGGACCAATGGATTTTATTCCAAAGTATATTGAAGGAAAAAATGAAAGACATGAGATCCAATATACTTGTCCGCAGTTGGAGAAAATTTTATCACCAACATACGGATGTATTGTCTATCAAGAACAGGTTATGCAGATCGTTATGGAGCTTGCAGGATATACAATGGGACGAAGTGACCTTGTAAGACGTGCCATGTCTAAGAAAAAGGCAGATGTGATGGAGAAGGAACGCCAAAACTTTGTCTATGGAAATGAAGAAGAAGGTGTTCCTGGTTGTATGAAAAATGGAATTGATGAAAAAGTGGCGCATAAAATTTTTGATGAAATGATTGATTTTGCAAAATATGCGTTCAATAAATCTCATGCTGCGGCATATGCGATTGTTTCTTATCAGACGGCTTACTTAAAATGCTATTATCCAGTGGAGTTTATGGCGGCACTTTTAACGTCAGTTCTTGGGAATCCAGCAAAAGTATCCGAGTATATTATGCATTGTCGGCAGATGGGAATTGAAATTCTTCCACCAGATGTCAATGAAGGAATCAGTGGATTTTCAGTATCAAATGGAAAGATTCGCTATGGTTTATCTGCTATTAAAAGTCTTGGAAAGCCAGTCATTAATGCAATTGTAAGTGAGAGAAAGGCAAATGGTAATTTTAAAAGTTTAAAAGATTTTGTCGAAAGATTATCGAGCAAAGAGGTAAATAAAAGAACAGTCGAAAGTTTTATTAAATCTGGAGCTTTTGATAGCCTTCATGCTACAAGAAAGCAAATGATGCTCGTTTATGTTAGTATTATTGATAGTGTTAGTCAGGAAAAGAAACATGGTATTTCAGGACAAATGACTTTATTTGATATGATGGGCGAAGAAGAAAAGCAAGAATATGAAGTTACGTATCCAGATGTAGGAGAATATGATAAACAACAGATACTTGCTATGGAAAAAGAAGTGCTTGGCATTTATGCAAGTGGTCATCCATTGGAAGATTATGTAGAGAGTTTACAAAAAAGGATAACAGCTACAACAGCAGACTTTTTGATTGATGAAGAAACAGGGAATACAAAAGCAGTGGATCAAAAAATATATATTTTAGGTGGTATTATTGCCAATAAATCTGTGAAGATGACAAGACATAACCAAAATATGGCATTTTTAACATTAGAAGATCTCTATGGGACAGTGGAAGTCGTAGTATTTCCAAAAACTTATGAAAAATATCAAGAATATTTACAAGAAGATGAGAAAATATATATAAAAGGACGTGCATCGATTTCAGAAGAAGAGGGAAAAGTAATATGTGAAGGGATCATACCATTTGATAAAGTACCAAAAGAAATTTGGATTCAATTTTCTAATAAAAATCAGTTTACGGAATCAGCTCCAAATCTATACAGAATTTTCTCAGAACATACAGGAAATGTTCCAGTTGTTATTTATTGTAAAGAAGAGAGAGCTATAAATCGATTACCAAGAAACTTAATGATTGAGGATTCGAAAGAAGTATTCGTCAAGTTGTTGCAGAAATATGGAGAAGATAATGTAAAAGTTGTCGAGAAGAGTATTGAAAATCTATAAAAAATACATTAAAATGATATTTGGTTTACGCAAGAGAGATGAGATAAATTTTTTGCGTCAGTCTTAGTGAGGGAATAAAGATATAACGAATGTGGAGGTAGTTATTATGTCAAACGCAACAGAAAAATCAGCAGTTGTAAAAAAACCAGCAGTATCTACAATTGGTGTTTTAACAAGTGGTGGAGATGCTCCAGGTATGAACGCTGCAACTAGAGCGGTAGTACGTGCTGCTTTATCAAAAGGAATTAAGGTAAAAGGAAT
>JADIML010000221.1 GCA_017694765.1 Candidatus Scybalomonas excrementavium | reverse complement strand
GGTATATACTCTGATAATTATGAAAATAGTTCATTTTATATGTTTATTTAAAAAACTTTTTTAATTCCAATCTCGATTTTATATTCAACTTTTGAAAAATATGTTTCATATTATATTTCACTGTATTTTCTGAAATATATAATCTCTTTGCTATCTCATGATTTCTATATCGTTTTGCTCCAAGTAAGGCAATTTCTAACTCACGTTTTGTAAGACCATAACGGGCTTCATTTAACTTTTCTTCATCCTTATTTTGTTGCTTCATATTTTCTAATTTTTGATAAAGCTCCATCACTTGTTGTACGCTCATTTGGTAATTCTCTTCATGAATGAGTTTTTGAAATAATGGCAGTAATTCTATATAATATTGTATAATTGGCATATAAATCTGATCTTTAGATGTAAGATTTAATACATTTCGTAAACACTCCCGAGCTAACTTCTCATTTCCAACTCTATGATAAGCAATGACACTGATTAGTTTCATTTGAATCGCAACCCATAAAAATTGCTTCTCATAAGCCTGTTCAAAAAGATGTTCTCCAATCTCTATAATTTGTTCTTCTTCTTTTTTCACAAGTAACTGCTGTAAATAACAATAATTTAAGTACATATTCACTAATTCTGAATGTTGCCCAGAAGCTGAATGGTCATGCCAAATCCAATCTGGAATTTTTGCTACTTTTCCTATTCGTATATACGCATGTATAAAAGAAAGTTCTGCACCTAATTGAAATTTACTTCTTCCTATTTTCTCTTTCTCTTCCTCTAATAATGCTAAATACTCCTCTGCTGTCTTATAACATCCTAAATACACAAAAATATCTAAAAGCAAAAACTGACCCATCATTTTTATACAAGTCTGTCCATATTTTTGGGCTTCTTGAATCCCATGATAAGCAAGTTTTTTGGCTTCTTTCAAATTTCCTCTAAGAAACTCTACTTCTGCTTCTACCAGATAGGAACTCCCTGCATTGGAATATTGTGTGAGTTCGTAAAAAGTATTGATACAAGTTCGAAACTTTAAAATAAGTGAATCTAGTGTTCCTACTTTTTTATAATATTTATGTAAAAAGCATGGAATTCCTTCTGTTAAAAGAAACTCCTCATCATAGATCATAGAAGATCCCTTTATAAATTGTAGGGCGATTTGATACGTATCTTCCACTCGATCTATATCTCTATCATACTTACTCCCACGAATCAGACAAAGTTCTCCTTGTATTTCCTCTTTCTTATCCCCTGATAACCCCAATATTTGCTCGGCTATCTCTTCTACCTCATCTAAAATAAGACTGCCCCTTCTCGTTTCCTTCCATAGGAAAAAGAGACTGGCAATCAACATAAAAAATCGAATATATTTACATTTTATATGATAAGGAATCTTCTTCCATAGACTCCATAATTGTTCTAAAAAAGTACGATTTGTACAAGCATAAAGCTCTGATAACTTATACGGATACTGACAAATCAATTCATAGGCTTTTACTTGCTCATAAATCATAATACTTTCTTGAAATTGCCCTTGTGATTCATACCATTTTGCCCTTCTAAGCTCTACTTTTCTTTGGACGAGCCATGATGATTTCTTAATTCTACGATATAAATAATGAAAGAATACATCTTCTACTACATATTTCCCATGAATAATATCATAAGAAATAAATGGATTTCTTTCTATCAGTGCCACAATTTTATCTCTTTCTTCCTGTTTTACGCCTGTAAGCATAATAATTTGTTCCATTGTAAGCTCTTTAAATCCATAAAGAGAAGTGATTGCTTCTTTCTCAACTGCATCATAGTTTTTAAAAACTTCTCGTTCCAACAGTTCATCAATTCCAATACCGGGAACTAACTTATTTTGATAATAATATTCTCGAATTCCAAGCATAATAGCACCTGGCCAGCCTCCTGAATATTCATATAATAGTTTAGCTGCTCGATACGTAATTTTAATTCCATGAAGTTGATAAAGTTTTACGATATCTCTTTCTTTTAGTTCTAAATCTTGTTTGGATATACTATGAATCCAATGACTTAAATAAACACGATTCATAGGAATTTCAGAAGACATAATACAGACACAATGGATGTCTTCTTTCCATATTTTATGCCATCTCATACTTTGAAATTCATCGATCCATTCCTCTCCCTTACAACCATCAAAAATATATAACCACTTTCCATCGCTTTTTTTCTTCTGTTCTTCTATCACATCATAAATATATTTGCTATTTTTTCCTTGTTGTGATTGAAACCATTTTACATGAACTCCTTGCTCTTTCGCCTTTCTTATCGCTTCTTCTATCGCAATTCTTTTTCCAAAGGCAAAAGGGGCTGAAACAATAGTAAGCGGATACTCCATAATTTTATCAATCGCATTTTGAAGCCTTTGATTAAAATAAAATTGTTGTTCCAAGAATAATTCCCCACTTCTATTCCTATCTTATTATCTTATTTTTTACTCCTTTTTACATCATAACAAAACAAAAAACCAACTTCAATATCTGGACAAAAAAAGAACGATTCTTCCTATACGTATGAAAAAATCGTTCTTTTTTCTCTATTTATCCTTCTATTGCTTCTAAAAAAGTTTTTCCAAATTCTTTTTTTACAGGCACTCCAAAATGTATCAATGTTTCATAAAGTGCTTCTAATGTTTCCTTTATATCTTTGACATTTGCATTTTCTCCCATATGACCAATCCGAATCATTTTTCCTGCAAATATGCCAAAAGAACCAGCTAGCATAATACCAAATGTTTCTTTCATATACTCCAAAATTTGTTTATCGGATACCATATCTGGTACGCAAAATGCTGTTACTGTATTGGAATATCCATTTTTTCCATATAAAGTTAAACCGCCTTCTATTAATGCCTTTCGAACAGCTCTTGCTATCGTTTTATGCCGATTGATAATCTCTGTGTCTTCTAATATATTTTCAATCGCCACCTTTAATCCATAAATATCACTAATTGGCATCGTATATGGGAACCACTGTTTTTTATCATAATCTTTAAACTGTAACAAATTGCAGTAAAAAGAGGCAACTGGTGTCTTCCTCTCTTCTATCGCTTTCATGGCTCTAGGACTCATGGAAACAAAAGTGAGCCCTGGTGGCGCAGATACGACTTTTTGAGAACCACCACAAACAATATCTAACTTTCCCTCATCTACATAAAGTTCTTCACCACCCATAGCGGATACCGAATCAACAACAGATAAAATGCCAAATTCATGTAATAGCTTTCCAATTGCCATTACATCATTGGTCATACCACTTGGTGTATCATTATGCACAACCGTTGCATATTTGAAATTAGAATCTTTTTCCAAATACTTTCTTAGCTCCTGCACATCTAACGTATGATCATATGGCTTTTGATAAAGAATAGCTTCCCCTCCATACATCGTTACAAAGTCTGCGAATCCATTTCCATAAATACCATTATCGAGCACTAACACCCGATCTCCTTGCTCTGTTAAAGAAGCACAAGCAGCTTCCAATCCTAAAATACCTTCTCCACTTAAAATGTACACCGTACCTGTTGTATGTAACATTTTGGCAATTTTATCACAAGTTTCTTTATATTCTTCATAAAACACAGGATCTAAATCAGAGTTTGTCGTCTTTAAACTTCTTGCCATACGAACATTCTCTCTCACTTGTACAGGTCCTGGTGTCATAATTTTTAATGGACAATCTTTCATTTGCCTTCCCCTTTCGAAAACTCTCTCTTCTTTATTCGTATTTAACTACTTCATTCCTATTTCATGACTTCGTATATTCTCTTTCATTGATATCATTTCTTACCATTCTGTATCTGTAAAAAGAGCAATTATTTTTTTAGCTGGCTCTAACATAATAAGTGTTACAATTCCTGCTACTACCATTTGCATAATATTTCCAGGAATTGAAATCACTGGTGCAACCCAGTTATGATATAAAATAACTTCTGTTATATAATATCCACCAACCTTAATCAATAAAACTACTATAATGGCAATGATCACTTGAGAAGGTGTCTTTTTCTTACTTGTAATCGCTCCCATTGTAAAACCCATAAGCCCTACAACAAGGAGTGTAAACGGTGCCCATGTCACCCATCCATTTAATACATCAAACATTGCCATTCCAATGCCTCCGATAATACTTCCAGCTTTCTTTCCAAATAAAATAGCACCAAGAAATAATGGAATATTACCTAGATGAATCAATCCACCTTGCCCAAATGGTAATTTAATATTTACCATCGTAAAAAGAAAGGTTAATGCAGTAAAAAGACCTATTACTGTAATATCATAAATATCAATTTTCTTTTTCTTATCTACTCGTTTTTCCACGTCTTACTCTTTCTCCTATCTATTATTTTTAGAAATATACCTAACAATTATGTTTTCTATCATACCGTTTTTTTGGTTGTATTAAAATGACCAGATATTTAATTTTTAACCATGCCAGTTTTTGTATCGTTCTGCATACTATGATGAATATAATCAGGTATTTCTTAATAACTATCAAAACAAAGTGTGCATTGTACACTCTTCGCGACTTTAAGTTACTTCTAGCAATGCATACTTTGACGCGCGCGAGCAATTTGCGAAGCAAAATTATCTTCTTTGTGAGCTACGCATCATTCGCACGTAGTGCTTTTTTATATTATAGGATAACTCGCTTTGCAAGGAATTTCCTATAACATAAAAAAAGAGAATGAAACAATCCATCCTCTTTTTTCGTTTCTATTCGATTATG
>JADIML010000220.1 GCA_017694765.1 Candidatus Scybalomonas excrementavium | reverse complement strand
ATCTGATACTGTCACTTCAATCTGTCTTTCTTTCTCATATTTCTTCTTTAAACGCTCTATTTGCTTTTCTTTCTTTTCAACCTTTTGGTTCCATTCTGTAGCTTCTTCATAAGCTCCATTCATTAAAGCTTCTTCTCTATTTTTTAATATTTGCTTTAATTCTTGCTCTAATTTTTCTAAATTTTTAGACGGAGTTAATACTTGAAGACGCTTTCTAGAGGCTGCTTCATCCATTAAATCAATTGCTTTATCAGGTAAAAAACGATCGTTAATATAGCGTTTTGATAACTGTACAGCTGCTCTTACTGCTTCTTCTGATATTTGAATCCTATGATGTTTTTCATACTGATATTTTAATCCATTTAAAATATCGATAGCTTTCTCTTCATCAGGTTCTTCTACCGTAACTGGTTGAAATCTTCTCTCTAACGCAGAATCTTTTTCGATATATTTGCGATATTCATTTCTAGTTGTAGCTCCAATAAGCTGAATTTCGCCTCTAGAAAGAGCTGGCTTTAAAATATTAGCAGTATCAACAGAGCCTTCTGAACCACCAGCACCGATGATCATATGAATTTCATCAATAAATAATAGAATTTCTCCACTTAAACGGATTTCTTCTAATAATCGCTTCATTCTCTCTTCAAATTCACCACGATATTTTGTTCCAGCGATCATACTTGAAAGATCGAAAGATAATAAACGCTTTTTAGCAATCGTTTCTGGAACTTCTCCTTTTACAAGCATTTGTGCAAGACCTTCTACAATGGCTGTTTTTCCAACTCCTGGCTCTCCTGTTAAACAAGGATTATTTTTGGTTCTACGACTTAAAATTTGTACAAGACGTTGTATTTCATAATCTCTTCCAATGACTGGATCTAAATGTCCATCTTTTGCTAATCTTGTAAGATCACGACTATACTTATCAAGTATCGGTGTAGCACTTCTTACTTTTCCCTGCTTTCTCTTTGCTAAATATTCATTTTTGGCGCTAGATAACTCTCTCCCAAGAGTTTTGACTGCATCCATATAAATTTTTTGAACATTGACATTTAATCGCTCTAATACTTTACACCCTGCATTTTCTACATCTTTGATAATAGAAATTAGTAAATGCTCTGTTCCTGCTTCTAATAACTGATCACGCCCTGCTTCTAACATGCTAAGAAATAAAATCTCTTCATACTTTGGAGTTTTTATAAGAGTTTTTCTTCTTTCTACCGTATCAGAATCCATCGAAATAACATCTTCTTGCACAGATTCCAATACTTGCATCACATTTTCTAAAGTCACTTTATTCTCTATTAAAATATTTGCTGCTGTATTATTTCCTTCTTTTAAAATACCAACTAACAAATGTTCAGTTCCCACATAATTTCGTTTTGCTTTTTTGGCAAACGACTCTGCCAACTGTATTACTTTCTTTACTTTTGCTGTATACTGTTCTCCCATTTAGCCACTCCTTTTCCTTTATTATTTTGAGTCATCCTTATTTTTACTGTAAACATTGTATCGCTTCATTTGTTTTTGTTCATAAAAAACATCATACATACGACCAACCGCCTGATAAAACTCCTCTTTACTAATATCCTTACAAATCGCTTCTGCGACTAACATTTGCATATTCTCATGTAAGGCTTCTACTTCTGAATGTTTATCTGTTGATACTTGAACAGATATGACTGCTCCTTTTCTTCTATCTAATTGTAAATAACCATCTTGCTTTAATAGCCCATACGCTTTATTGACTGTATGCATATTAACACCTAGACAATCTGCCATTTGACGAACAGATGGCAATGATTCTCCATCTTGAAGCTGTTTTGTTGCAATTCCTATAATAATTTGATTTCTAAGTTGTAAATAAATTGCTTCTGAACTTTGGAAGTCAATCTCGATCCACTCCATCAACATACTACTTCCTCCTTTCTAGCTCCTATCTTATGTTATAACAATCATAGAACACTTAGAATTGAAAGTCAAGGCTTTCTATATTATCTCTTTGAACGTTTCTCATAAGGTTCCATATCATATAAATTATATCATTTTATATCGGAAACATTCATAAAAAGAAAAAGGCTGTTATAAAGTCGAACATGCTTTTAAACAGCCTTTTTCTTTATAACAGCCTTATATTGGACGACACCCTGCGCCCGCGCATTAGATTACTCTTCATTCATGAAGTCTTCTAACATTTGGTATAATTTTGTCGCTCTTTCTTCACTCAATTGGTCTTTTCCATAAAAGTTTGCAATTAAACCATCTAAAGTATTGCCATAGCCTTTCTTTAAAGACTCGGTAATCGCACCTTGATTATATTTTTCTCTTGTCATAATTGGTTTATAATATACCTTATGTCCATCTCTGTGAGAAAGCTCTAACATTCCTTTACGATATAATTTTTGAAAATAATTTGAAACAGATTGGTAAGCAATCTTTTTATCTGATAATAATTCTGCAACTTCTGGTAAACAGATTGATGCTTTATTACTCTCCCAGATAACCTCCATAACTTCTAACTCTTTCTTAGTTAGCTTTGGCACTTGTCCCATATTCTTCATTCCTTTCTGATAAATTATTAAACAAGAGTTTTTCTCTTGTTGTAACAAAACATTTTTCCCTATGTTAAATCATCCCATATATAAACGATTAACATATTTTTTTATTATATTACATTTTTTCATTTTCCACAACTGGAAATTTAAAAATTTTTTAAAATTTTTTATTCTTTTTTTTGTACATTTATTATAAAAAATCGAAAACTCTATAAAAATTATAAATTCCACTACTAAATATCTATTTTGATTTTCATTATCTATATACTACAAAAATGTTTTTTATTTATATAGATTTATTTATTCACAATATATC
>JADIML010000219.1 GCA_017694765.1 Candidatus Scybalomonas excrementavium | reverse complement strand
ACTTGTGATAAATTGTGTAATAAAGTTTTATAAATACTAGCCCCAGCCATTTGATAAAAGTCACTAAAATAGGCTTCCAGCTTTTTATAATACTTTAATGCCATTTTATAGTTTCCACTTTGATGATAGCTGCATCCTACATTCATTAATAAAATTAATTCTTCTCTCGTAAGAAAACAGGAAATCTCCCCTTCTTCTTTAAATTGCTCTACATTGTCTATAGTTAAAGATAGCAATTCAAATATCTCGTTTACATACTCTTCACATGGTAAAAGATTTCTCTCATTTTGAATGAACAATTCACTTAATCCAATATACTGTTTATTATATGGAACATCCAAATCAATTTTCTGCTTTAACTCCCACAATAACTTTTCTGCTTTATCAACTTCACGAATTCCAATATAAAAATCAATCTCCCAGCGAAGTTCCTGTATTTCAAAATCTTCTCCTAGAATGGATAGTTGATAATAATCTGTCTTCTTTTCACATAACCCTACACTTTCTAAATAATGCTTTCCATTTCCTTTTCTAGGTGTTCTTTTTCCATTTTCGATTTTAGAAATGCCTGATTGATTTCCTATCATATCAATTCCATTCATACTTCCTATAATGTCTTCTTGTGTTTTTCCACGATAGTGTCTCGTATGTTTAATGACTTCGTTAATGGAATATGTTCCATTATAGGCACGTATGTATTGTTGTTTTTCTTGAAATTTTATACTTTCTTGTTCCCAAAATTCTAAAGTTTCTAATAAATGATCGATATTTTTTATGGAAAGAATAGATGCAAGTGAAGAGGTATCATAACTATGTTCCAACTCTTTTACTAATAGAAGAAATTCTTTTAAATAGTAGCTACTTTTTTTCTCAATTAATTCTTGTAGTGCTTCCTTACAATAGGAAATACTTTCCTCAAATTTTCCTTCCTTATAGAAAATGGCAGCTAAATAGTATAAGGCTTCTATATAAAATTCTAATCGATATCTTTTATCGGTGCATCTTTCCTCTACATAAGTAAACAACTCATTCCAATATTGATATAAGAATAAGGTAGTTTTCTCTTCTTCTTGAAACCAATACTTTCCTATTAAATATAACAGTCTAAGTTCATTTCTTGATACAGCGACATGAAGTTTAAAATGTTTTTCTTCCATATAAAATTCTGTCTTTTCTAACCCTTCGATTCCCTTTTGTAATGCTTTCTTATAATTCTTTTTCTGTCCATATAAAATAGTACGAATCAAACAACAGTATTGCTCATCAAGACAAGTTGACTTTTCTTGCATCTGTTCATATTGTTCCACTTCTATTTCTAAAGCTTCCCATTGTTTTGTCTGAATTAAATATTCCATATAATTTCGTTTTTCAAATAACTTTTTATCAGGTTCTGTTAGAATAAGCTCCCACTTTGTACTATCTTTTCCCAACCTAGTAATTAAATAATCGAATAAAAGTTGCTCTGGTTCTTTTATTCCTCCTTCAATTCTAGATAATGTTGAAACAGAACAAATTCCTCGAGCTAAATCTTTTTGACCAACTCGTTGTTCTTTTCTTAATTTTTTTAATATAATACCTAAACTTTTTGACATATCATTTCCCCCTTTTATCTATCGTTGTTATAACATTTTTAACTCTAATTGTAAATTATTCACAATCTCCTAAAACAATATAATACTATATACAACGATTATACAGTTTTTGTATTCATGTTTTTTATTTATATTATACTCTCATTTAATTATTTATACAATAACAATCTTTTCAAAAAATATATTTTTCCTTTATAAAATCAATATCATTCTTACTGTAAATTATTCATTGTTCATCTTTCATCCATTGTATATTTACTATATTATTTAAGAATCATATTGAATGGAATCTTCATAATATAAAACTTTTCCTAATAAAAAAATATGTACTGCTTTAAGTTTATAACTTTTTTACAATACATATTTTTATTTATTTTTATATTTTACCTCTTATAATTTCACCAAAAAATATATTATTTGTTTAAGAATATTTTCTTATATAATCTATGAATATGACGGATGATCTCCTCTTTGATCTACGATTTGATACCCGATAGAAGATACTCTTCTTCGAATACAGCAATTACATTCAGCCGCTTCATCCCCTGTACAAATTTTATTATCATATAAATCATATTTTTTACGTACAGTAATCGGTGATAAATTTGGCATTAAAACGTTAGAACCTGATAAGATCCCCTTTTCTCTACCTTTTTTATCCATTGTTCCAAGTGCAGTTGTAGCTGGAATTAATGCCTGCGGATTCATTAATCGTAAAATAGAAATTAAAAATCGAGTAAGCTCCACATCTCCTGCTGGAAATTTTGCAAATTTCGTATCTTTATGTGGAATAAATGGACCGATTCCAATCATATGTGGTCCTAACTCTTTAATAAATAAAAGATCTTCTACAAGACACTCCAATGTCTGGTAAGGAGAACCAACCATAAATCCTGTTCCAACTTGGTATCCAATTTCCTTTAAATTTCTTAAACACTGCTTTCTATTTTCTAATGACATAGAATCTGGATGAAGAAGGTTATAATGCTCTTCATTGGCTGTTTCATGTCGTAATAAAAATCGATCGGCTCCTGCTTCAAAATATTTTACATATTGTTCGTGTGTTCGTTCTCCAATAGAAAGTGTAATCGCACAATCTGGATAACCAGCTTTCATGCTTTTTAAAATGTCTACAAGAATCTCATCTGTAAAAGCATAGTCTTCTCCACCTTGTAAAACAAAAGTTCGAAATCCTAAATCATGTCCAATTTGACAACATTCAAGAATTTGCTCCTTTGTAAGACGATAGCGCTCTGCATTGCGATTGCCACCACGTATTCCACAGTAATAACAATCATTTCTACAATAATTTGTAAATTCAATTAATCCTCTCAAATAAATATCTTTTCCAAATTGCTCTTGACTAATAGAGCGAGCTAACGAATATAGATATTCGCTTGTTTCTTCATCTCGATTTTGTAAAAGAGTGAGAAACTCTTCCCTCTCTAATGTTTTATTTTTATGAAGTTTATCAATTAAATATTTCATTTTCTTCCTTCTTCCTTTAAAGATCCAGTTTCTTACAATACCCATATTAGGTATTTCTTATAGATATACTCATTTCTTATAAATTTGTCAAGAGTATCTTCTTCCATCATCATTGAGCCAAAATCCGTTTCACAGCTTCTAAATCCATCCCTGTCAACTTCGAAATCATTTCCATTTCTAGACCTTCTTTTAACATATTTAATACGATTTCTTCTTCTCTTCTTTCTTTCCCTTCCTTGATACCCTCTTTAATTCCTTCTTTGATGCCTTCTTCCTTAATTCCTTCTCCTAAGTTACACATATGATACATGCTCCTTTCCATCTCTTCGTTAATCACATAATAGTTTTTCAAATATTCGATATCTCGTTCTAATAGTGCTCTTATATATTTCACCAGCTCATCCTCTGGTAATTGTTTTCCTAGATGAATCACAACCAAATGAAATGGATCATTTTCTGGATCGATTTCTTTTGTATCCATGTTCATAAAGGCATACCGTTCGATACACTCTTTTGGTGAATTTACAATAATCCATATGCTATATACTTTCTTTAACCTTGTATAGCTTGCTTCCTCTGAAATATCTTT
>JADIML010000218.1 GCA_017694765.1 Candidatus Scybalomonas excrementavium | reverse complement strand
AAATTCATAAGCCTCCCCCATTACTACACCCCCTTTTTATTATCTATTTACAATATTATACTATCATATATACTTTATGCTTTCAACGTTATGATAGTGTAAACTTATCTTTTATAATGCTTGTCCACACTAAGATAGCACTATCTAAAAAACTCTTAAGTAATATCCTACTCAAGAGTTTTTTTGCTTCAATCTCCCCAAATGCAAAGCCTATTTATTTTCTTTTGCCACTTCTTTTCGCATATCTTCCATCATTTTACACATGATAAACTGTTCCCTCTGTTTCCTTATCCTCAATCGCTTTCCCAATATCCGTTCTCATATACTTATTTGCAAAGGTAATCCACTCTGTTGCTTGATAGGCATTTTCTCTTGCTTCTTTTAAATCTTTTCCCTTAGCCGTAATTCCAAGCACTCTTCCACCGTTTGTTACGATTTGCTCTCCTTCCCTCTTAGTTCCTGCATGAAAACAGTAATATCCTTCTTTTCCTTCAAAGTTTTCAAAGCCTTGTATTGGTATACCCTTTTCGTAATGTTCTGGATATCCTTTGGATGCCAATACGACACAGACTGCTGCATTATCTTCAAATTGTAGCTGGATTTGATCTAGTTTACCATCGATACAGGCTTCTACTACATCGATCAAGTCATTTTTCATACGTGGAAGTACAACTTGTGCTTCTGGATCTCCAAATCTGGCATTATATTCTAATACTTTTGGTCCATCTTTCGTTAGCATTAAGCCAGTGAATAAAACTCCTATAAAAGGTCTTCCTTCCTTTGCCATAGCATCAATCGTTGCTTGGTATACATAGCGTTCACAAAAGGCTTTGACTTCGTCTGTATAAAATGGACTTGGAGAAAATGTTCCCATGCCTCCTGTATTTAACCCTTGATCGCCGTCTTTCGCACGTTTATGATCTTGCGCTGATGTCATACATTGTATCGTTTTTCCATCGGAAAAGGCTAAAACCGAAACTTCTCTTCCTGTCATAAATTCTTCTATAACGATAGTATCTCCAGCAGAGCCAAATTGCTTATCTAGCATTAATGTTTTAACTCCCTCTTTGGCGTCTTCCTTCGTTTCACAAATGAGAACACCTTTTCCAAGTGCTAGACCATCAGCTTTTAAAACGATTGGATAGCTTGTTTTTTCTAAATATGCCACAGCTTCTTCTGGATTTGTAAACGTCTCATAAGCAGCTGTTGGAATTTGATATTTTTTCATCAGTTCTTTGGAAAAGGCTTTGGAGCCTTCTAAAATGGCTGCATTTTTTCTCGGACCAAACACTCTAAGACCTTCTGCTTCAAAGGCATCTACAATTCCAGCTACTAATGGATCGTCCATGCCAACGATTGTTAAATCAATCGCTTGTTCTTTTGCAAAAGCAACTAAGCGATCGATTTCCATAGCACCAATATCTACACAGTCTGCTACTTGCCCAATTCCAGCATTACCAGGAGCGCAATAAATTTTATCTACTTTAGGACTTTGTGAAACCTTCCATGCAATTGCATGCTCTCTACCACCACTACCAACAATTAATACTTTCATTTTTTCTTCCTCTTTATAAAATAATAGTTTTTCCATTTTCTACAGTTACTTTTCCATTGGCTATCAGATGGATCGCCTTTGGTAAAATAACCCATTCTGCTTCTTCCATAACACGCTGTTGTAACGTCTTTGGCGTATCATCTTGCTCGACCATGACTGGTTGTTGTAGAAGAATTGGACCTGTATCTGTTCCTGTGTCTACAAAATGTACCGTAGCGCCTGTGACTTTCACACCTCGTTCTAATGCTTTTTCATGAACGGTTAATCCATAATAGCCAGTTCCACAAAAAGATGGAATTAACGATGGGTGAATGTTAAGAATTCGATTTTCATATTTTGTAATAATTTTTTCTGGAATGACAACTAAATAGCCTGCTAATACAACTAGATCAAGTTCTCGCTCTTCTAATGCTTGATATAAGGCTTCATGAAATTGTTCCCTTGTTGCATAATCTTTTGGTGAAATGCAAATACTTTCAATTCCATGCTTTTTGGCTCTTTCTAGTGCATAGGCTGTCTTATTATTACTAATCACAGTGACGATTTCTGTATTTGTAATCGTTTTATTTTCTACAGCATCGATGATTGCCTGTAAGTTAGTTCCACCACCAGAAACTAATATCCCCACTCTTAGCATAAAGTAACTCCTTTTTCTCCCTTTTCACAATGCCCTACAACAAAGGCTTTTTCTCCTGCCTCTTCGATAGCTTTCATTGTCTTATCTACATCTTCTTTCTGTACAGCTAACATCATACCAATTCCCATATTATAGGTGGCGTACATCATGTCTTCTTCGATTTGTCCTTTCGATTTTAGAAGGTTAAAAATAGCTGGTATTTCATAGCTATTTTTCTGAATGACAGCCCGAATTCTTTCTGGTAACATTCTTGGAATATTTTCATAAAATCCACCACCAGTGATATGGCTACAGCCTTTTATTATAATGCCATTATTTTTTATACTTTGTAATGCTTTTACATAGATTTTCGTTGGCGTTAAGAGAGCTTCTCCTAATGTTGTTCCAAGTTCTTCATAATATGTATTTAGTTTTTCTTTTTCCATTGGGAATACTTTACGAACTAAGGAGTATCCATTGCTATGAATGCCAGAAGAGGCGATTCCGATTAGCACATCTCCTTCTTTGATTTCTTTTCCTGTAATCATGTCTTTTTCATCGACAACACCTACTGCAAAGCCTGCAAGATCATATTCATCTTCTGGATAAAATCCTGGCATTTCTGCAGTTTCCCCACCAATCAATGCTGCTCCTGCTTGTAAGCAACCGTTTGCTACCCCACTTACGATAGTTGCAATTTTCTCTGGAAAGTTTTTACCACATGCAATGTAATCAAGGAAGAATAATGGTTCTCCCCCTGCACAAGCAATATCATTGACACACATAGCTACGCAGTCAATTCCTATCGTATCGTGTTTATCCAGTAAAAATGCAAGTTTTAATTTGGTTCCAACACCATCTGTTCCAGAAACTAAAGTTGGATTTTCCATATCTTTAAACTTCTTCATAGAAAAAGCACCTGAAAAACCACCTAAGTTTGTCAGCACTTCTTTTCTCATAGTAGCTTGTACATGTTGTTTCATAAGCTCTACAGAGCGATATCCTGCTTCAATATCTACACCAGCGTTTTTATAATCCATCGTTTACCTCCCAAAACTATCCATCATCTTACATTTGTTTTACATATTGTTCATATCCGATATGTTCTAATGTTTGTGCTTTATCAAGTACCATAGTTTCTAACTCTTTTGTATAAACTTCTAAATTTCGTTCCACATTTTCATCGTGTGTTGCAAGTATTTTGGCAGCTAATAATCCTGCATTTAATGCTCCATTAATCGCAACTGTGGCAACTGGGATTCCCGGTGGCATTTGTACAATGGAGTATAATGAGTCCATTCCATTTAATGCTTTTGTTTGTACAGGAACTCCAATGACTGGAAGAACTGTCATAGAAGCTGTCATTCCCGGCAAATGTGCTGCTCCACCTGCTCCTGCGATAATAACTTTAATGCCTCTCTCTTTTGCTGTCTTGGCATATTCGTATAGTCTATCTGGCGTGCGATGCGCCGATACGATGGTACATTCATAAGGAACTCCTAACTGATCAAGTATCTCTCCTGCTTTTGCCATAATAGGAAGATCGGAATCACTTCCCATAATAATTCCAACTTTTGCATTCATTTATATTTCCTCCTGCAATTCCAATGAAAATGTTATATTTTTTATTTTTTCTTAATCATTGTACCATTTGTCTAACAATAATACAATGTATGGAATTTTATTTTCTCAATTTCAATTATCTAATCAAATAAATCATTTTAAGCAGTGCTTTTTATTTGATAGAATTAACATCAAATAGTGAGCGATACTCTACTTCATGATTCTTGATCTGAGAAATAGAGGATTTTATGAACATATCTTGCTTCTTGTAATGCTTCTTCTAATGTAGTAGCCGTTACTGTAATATGCCCCATTTTTCTTCCTACTTTTACTTCTTCTTTACCATAAATATGAATTTTCGCATTTTTTGATTGATAGGCTTTCTCTACTCCATGTAAATTTGCTTTACCATTGGTTGTTCCAATTAGGTTTTTCATAACCGTTGGGCGAATTAACTCAGTATTTCCAAGTGGTAACCCTAAAATAGCCCTAATATGGTTTTCATATTGGGAGGTATAACATCCTTCAATTGTGTAATGACCAGAATTATGGGGTCTTGGTGCTAGTTCATTGACAAGCACTTGTCCATCTTGTGTAAGAAATAGCTCAATACATAACATGCCAATTGCATGAAAGACTTTTGTGACTTCTTTGGCTATTTGTAATGCCATTTCTTCCGATTGTTTTGATAAAGAGGCTGGTACAAGTGTTTCATCTAAAATGCTATTTTTATGAATATTTTCTGCGATTGGAAATACTTCCACTTGCCCAGTTAAACTTTGGCATACTAATACGGAAATCTCTTTTACAAATGGGACAAATCGTTCTACGATTAATGGCAATTGTCCAGCACCTAGTGCTTCATAGCCTTCTTTTATCTCTTCTTTTACATGAATAACAGCATTTCCTTTCCCATCATAGCCACCAGTACATGTTTTTAAAACGAATGGATACCCAAACTCATTGGCTACTTGTTCTATGTCTTCTATCGTCTCTACAGCTCTAAAATCTGGCACTGGAATTCCGTGTTTTCTTAACCATTCTTTTTGGTAATATTTATTTTGAATATGCTTTAATGTTTCACTAGATGGGTAGACTGGTGTTCCTTGTTTCTCCATCATTTCTAGTGCTTTTACACTAATATGTTCAAATTCATAGGTGACAACGTCTACAGACTGCGCTAGTAAAAGCATGGCATCTTCATCATCAAATGATGCTACAATGTGTTCATCTGCAATACTATGAGCAGGACAGTTTTTCGTTGGATCTAAGATGACAAAATAATAGTCCATTTTCTTTGCATCTAAAATCATCATTTTCCCAAGCTGTCCGCCTCCAACAATACCGATTTTTTTCATGGTTTTCTCTCCTATTACGTTTCATTTACAGGAACAATATTTGGCAATTTGTATCGAATATTTTATATAAAATGTATATACCATTTTTTTACATTGTAAAGGATCTTTCTTTTATAAAAAAGAGGTTCTAATGAATTTCTATCGTCTAATCAATGGAATCGATCTGAATTTCTCCTGCGAATCGCTCTATCCATTGCTTTTGCTCTTCTAGTGCCAAGCGTATTATAGATGTCTTTCGCTCTAAAAATGCTTTATCAAAATATATGGATTCATCCGATTCATGATCGTTTCGATATGGTTCATCTACTAAGAAGGAGTCATACCCTTTTTGCCCATCTTCAAATTTATATAGGCTATGAATAGGGTGTCGATAAATCAATGGGATAAATCCTTCTTGTTCTAGCTTTTGTATGACATAATACACCAATGATTCCATTCCAATTTGATAAGAGATTGCTATGATATCTTTTCTTACTTTCTCATCTTCTTCTCTATGTGATGTGATAAATTGTTGCACAATAGCATCGCCTCTTTGTTCCAATGCTTCCTTTGAATAGGAGATACATTTCTTTGCTAATGCTTCTTCTTGATAACCAATTGACTCTCCATAGAAGTATAAATATCGTAAATCATTTAAATTACTTTTTGTTACAATGGATAATCCAAAGGAATTTTGGGGACAATATATTTCTTTCATTCTTTTTGGAAGTAGTACGTCACAATAGTCACTTTCAAACCAGTAGATAACATCTCTTACTTTTTTATAGGATACGACATCTTGTTCAAACACATTGTAAAGTTCTACAAAAAGTTCTAGGTGAATTACAAATTCTTCTAATTGTTGTTCTACTGCATAAGAAACTAAGCTATAAAGCTCTGCCGTTAGAAATGAAAGTAGTTGCCCAAATTCTTGTCCTAACTGCTGTATGGCATAAGTCGGATTTGCATAACTGGTCTGATAGGCTTCTTTCTCTAATTGTCCATAGCAAGTCCTATTCCAATCTCTTAATTGTTCCAATGATAATGTTTGATACTTTCCTGATTCACATTGTTGATAAAGCTCTGCCATATTCTCGATGAACTTACCGATTTCCCTAAAATAATCTCGATATGGATTGGAAACCGTATGTTCTGTTTGGATTTCTTGAATCCGTTCGAGAACTAAATGATAACGCTCTTTTAAATAATTTTGTGTCATTCTCTCCTTATCTCTCCTTTTCGTTTGTCTATCTCTTCTCATCACCTCGAAATAGTTCTCTAATTTATATAACATTTATAATCATTTTCTTTTTTATTATAATACACCTAATACAAACAATAAAATATGAAGAATACATACTCCAATTGTTAAAATTGTTGTAATAAACTGATATTTGGAATATAAGCCATCTTCTCGTATACTTCCTATCATAAAAATAATAGCAATGCAAGATAATAGAAAGCTATAAATTCCTATTAATCCATCAACAATCGTTGCTGCTCTTTCTACTGCCTTATAAATAAGTCCTAATTGGATACAAAGACTAAGAACACTGCATCCAAATGCTATCTTTCCTTTCTTAGAAGTGGAGCGATCCACAAATCTATAACTGTCTCTTCTTCCCATTTACTATTCTCCTTATCATAAAATAACAGAAGTATCCGATTAGTCCACCAACCGTATTCATTAATAGATCATCTACATCAAATACTCCTACTTTAAAAATGAGTTGCATGGATTCAATGACTAAGCTAAAACAAAATGTTTCTCTTAACACATCAAATAGTTTGGTTTGTTGTTTTCTTACAAATGGTAATAACATTCCATAAGGAGAAAATGCAAAGACATTTCCAAACAGATTGGTTGCTAGTTCTTCAAATGTAAAGTGATGATGATATGTAATAAATCGTTTAATTTCTTGAAGCAATACAAGGTTATAACGATACTCTTCATGAGAAAATCTACCATATCGTTCACTTAATAAAACAAAATAAAAAATGGAAACTACATATATATAAAAGCCTATTTTCCCTAATAGGCGTAATTGTTTTCGATATTTATCATTCAAAACTTTGACCTCATTCTATGTTTTTCATTTTTTCTCCCTATACGTGTATAGGTTTTATAGTATGTATATCTTCTTAAATTTGCAAACAGCCGCCATCTGTCCATAAGAAATGGATGTCTGACGACTGTTTTGTTAATGCCATTTTAGTTAAGTGGCTCTTTAGAACATAATATCTGATTTACTCTTGAGTAACTTTGCTCCATTCACAATAGTTATGACACCGGCTGCAATTCCTACGATAAGAATTGTAATACCTGTCGCAATGTTCCATGCACCGGCATGTTTCATGGATTTATAAATTTTTTCACTCAATGGAAACCCTCCTTATTTTGCTCCATATTGTTCATAATATGCATCAATAGCAGCTTTTAATGTATCATCAATAATAACTTTTCCTTTATATGGCTTGTTGTATAAATGTTCTACAACTTCTGCCATTGTTACGATTGCAGTTGTTTCTAAACCATATTTTTCTTGGATTTCTGCTAAGGCACTCTTTTCTCCTTGTCCACGTTCCATACGGTCTACGGATACAACTAAACCTAATACATCTACATCTCCTTGTTCTTTTACGATAGGAAGTGTTTCTTGGATAGAAGTACCAGCTGTTGTTACATCTTCGATAATGATTACACGATCTCCATCTTCGATTGGACTTCCAAGAAGAATTCCTTTATCCCCATGATCTTTGATTTCTTTTCTATTTGCACAGTAACGTACATCTTTATCATATTCTTCTGAAATTGCCATAGAAGTTGCAACACTTAATGGAATTCCTTTATAAGCTGGTCCAAATAATACATCAAATTCTAAGCCAAACTTATCACTGATTGCTTTTGCATAGTATTCTCCTAATTTTTTTAACTGAGAACCTGTGCGATAAAATCCTGTATTTACGAAGAAAGGTGTTTTTCTTCCACTTTTAGTCACAAAATCTCCAAATTTTAATACGTTACAATCAATCATAAATTCAATAAACTCTTTTTTATACTGTTCCATCGTTTTATACTATCTTCTGTCTTCTGAATCAAAAGATAGCCTCTCCTTTCTTTCTTCTCTTATTTATGAACTGCTCCAATTAATTCATGAATATCTGAAATTCCATAGCGTTTCATATAATCTTTCATTCCCTGTAACACATCCATCGTAGCCATTGGATTATGGAAATTGGCTGTTCCAACAGAAACAGCTGTGGCTCCTGCTAATAAAAACTCAATGGCATCATCCGCTGTCATAATACCTCCCATTCCAATGATTGGTATATTGACTGCCTGTGCCACTTGATATACCATACGAACTGCAACTGGCTTAATAGCAGGACCAGAAAGTCCTCCTGTCTGATTTGCAAGAGCAAATTTTCTCTTATGAATATCAATTTTCATACCAGTTAATGTATTGATTAAAGAAAGTACATCAGAACCCGCTGCTTCTGCTGCTCTTGCCATCTCTGTAATATCAGTTACATTTGGGCTTAATTTCATAATAATTGGCTGTTTCGCTACTTTTTTCACAGCTTTTGTAATGTCATATAATGCTTTTGGATCTTGACCAAAGGCAATTCCACCTTCTTTGACATTTGGACAAGACACATTGATTTCTAACATATCCACTGGCTGATCGGCTAAGCGTTCTACCACTTCTACATAATCTTCCGTTGTTTTTCCACAGACATTTACGATTGTTTTACAATCATATTGTTGTAAAAAAGGAATATCTCGTTCAATAAATACATCGATCCCCGGATTTTGAAGACCAACAGCATTTAACATTCCACCATAAGTTTCTGCAATTCTTGGTGTTTGGTTTCCAGCCCAAGGGATATTCGCAACTCCCTTTGTCGTAACTGCACCAACTTGGTTTAAATCCACGAAATTACCATATTCTGCACCAGAACCAAAAGTTCCCGATGCTGTTGTAATTGGATTATTCCACTCAACTCCTGCAAGATTCACTTTTAAATTCATGAAAACTGCACCTCCTCTGCAAGGAATACTGGTCCATCTTTACAGATTCTTTTATTCTTCACATGTGTATGGTGATCGACATCCGTAGAATTACATACGCAAGCAAGGCATGCTCCGATTCCACAAGCCATTCTTTCTTCTAATGATACATAACATTCGATATTATGTTCCTGTGCATATTGTTTTAATGCCTTTAACATTGGCATTGGTCCACAGGCATAAATCACTTCTGCATCTAATCCATTTTCACGAATTGCATCGAGTACATTTCCTTTTGTACCATGTTTTCCATCTTCACTTGCAATATAAACAGTTCCATATTTTTGTAAATCTTCTACTAAAAATAATTCATCACGGTATCCAACTACGATTTGCTTTTCACAGTTTAACTCTTTGGCAAGTTGAAGCATTGGTGGAATTCCAATTCCTCCACCGATTAAAAATGCTTTTTTCTCTAATAATGGAAAACCATTCCCTAATGTTCCAATCACTTCCACGATATCGCCTGCTTGTAACTGGCTAAATTCTTTCGTTCCAGCTCCTACTACACGATATACAAGGCGAAGTGTATCGGCTTCTTTATCTACTTCACAAATACTAATAGGTCTTGGAAGTAAACGACTTCCATCGTTGCTATAAATGGATACAAATTGTCCTGCTTTGGCTTCTTGTGCCATACCTTGTGACTGAAGAACAAGGCTATATACATCACTGGCAAGTTGTTTTTGCGAAACAACGACTGCTTTTACTTTTGTTTTTAGCATGAATGACCCCTTTCCTTTTCTCTTATTTAACCCAAGCCTGTCTTAAATCTTCTTTCATAACAAGAACGGCTTCTCTTGCTGCTTCTGCGAAGTTTTCTGCTCCAAATTTTGCATACTGTTCTTGTTTATATGCTGCAATAATTCCTCTTGAAGAATTGACAATCGCACCAAGACCATCTGCGTTAAAGAAGTCTTTTAAATCTTTACCAGCACCACCTTGTGCGCCATATCCCGGAACTAAAATATAAGCCTTTGGCATGATTTTACGAAGTACTTTTGCCATCTCTGGATATGTTGCTCCTACAACAGCTCCTACATAGCTATATTCATCGCCCATAAAGTCAGAGCCCCACTCATGAACCTTTTCACCAACCCATTCATAAAGTGGTTTTCCATCGATGAGTCTATCTTGAAATTCTCCACTGCTAGGATTTGAAGTTTTTGTTAAAACAAATACCCCTTTTTTCTCTTCCTTACAAACTTTTAAAAATGGAAGGATACTATCTGAGCCCATATATGGATTTAATGTAATAAAATCTTGTTCAAAACTTTGATATTCTTTGCTTCCTACTTTTGCTTTTCCAATATGACCAATGGCATAGGCTTCTGAAGTAGAACCAATGTCACCACGTTTGATATCCCCAATAACTACAAGTCCTTTGCTTTTTGCATACGCACAAGTTTCTTGATAAGCGATTAGTCCTTCAATCCCAAATTGTTCATACATGGCTATTTGAGGTTTTACGGCTGGAACAAGATCATAAATCGCATCAATAATCGCTTTATTATATGCAACAATGGCTTCCTTCGCTCCTTTTAATGTCTCTCCATATTCTTTAAACGCTTTTTCTTTCACATGTTCTGGTACATAAGAAAGCATTGGATCAAGTCCAACAACGATTGGAGCTTCTAGCTTTTTAATTTTACCTACTAACTCGTTAATCATAGTTATCGTATCCTCCTAATTTCTCTCCTATCGGCATTTGAATGTTTTCATTTTCTCTCATTCTATTCGTGTTCATTCTATCATAGTTTCTACTGATTGTATAGTAAAATACCTTGTTTTTCAAAGTTTATTTTTAGCGCTCTTTATACACAACTTTTCCATTACAAATGGTGTATTTTACTTTCCCTGTTAATTCCCATCCAATAAATGGTGTATTTTTTGATTTTGATGCAAAATGTTCGGAAACAGTATATACTTCATTTTCATCAAAAAGGACAAAATCTGCTGGTCCTCCAACAGCTAAATAACCTGCATCCATATGATAAAACTTCGCTGGATTACTTGTCATTTTTTCAAGTAACTCCATTAATGTTAAATGCCCTTCTTTTACAAGACTTGTAATTCCTAAAGAAAGTGCTGTTTCAAGTCCAATGATTCCACTTGGTGCTTTTTCTAAACCTTGTCCTTTTTCTTCTGCTGCATGAGGTGCGTGATCCGTTGCAATTATTTCAATCGTTCCATCTTGAAGTCCATGAATAATAGCTTGTCTATCTTCTTCTTTTCGAACTGGTGGATTCATTTTACACATAACACCATATTGTCTTACAGCATCTTCTGTTAATGTGAAATGATGTGGTGTTGCCTCTGCTACAATATTAGCCCCCAATGCTTTAAAATATCTCACCATATCAACAGCTCTCTTTGAACTGATATGTTGAATATCCACAGCTGCTCCTGTATCAAGAGCAATCATGCCATCTCTAGCAACCATAGCATCTTCTGCAATAGCAGGCGCCCCACCAAACTGAAATTCATCTGCCACTTCCCCTGCATTAATTCCACTGCGCACAATTAATGAGGCATCTTCTTCATGAAGACTAATTGGCATATTGAGACGTTTTGCCTCTAACATCGCAGCTCTTACGATTTTTGCATTCATCAGTGGAAGTCCATCATCAGTAAAGCCAATAGCTCCTGCTTTCTTCATTGCCTCCATATCAACCAATTCTCTTCCTGCAAAACTTTTTGTAATAGCACTTGCTTGCAATACATGAATTGGTAACTGCTCCGTTCTCTTTACAATATCTTCTAATACTTCCACAGTATCTACTTTTGGCACTGTATTTGCCATACAAACAACCGTTGTAAATCCTCCTGCTGCTGCTGCCTGACTTCCGGTTCGTAAATCTTCTTTATGAGTCTGTCCTGGATCACGAAAATGTACATGAATATCAATAAGTCCCGGTGCTAAAACTAATCCAGTGGCATCAATGATTTCCATATCTTCTTTTACTGGAATAATACCCATTTCTATAATATTACCATCTTTTACTAAAACATCCATTATTTTATCCAATTTTGTTTTTGGATCCATTACTCTTGCATTTTGAATTAAAAGCATTTTATCCATCCTTTCTCCAAATAAAAATATCATAAAACAAGTTTATGTTACTTTATTCTAATTTCTTTCATCAATACGAACCACTCTCTCACATCAATGGAATTATAGTAGTCCTATTTCAAGTATACTAAAGGCTCTTTCTTTGGGCAAGTATCTTGCATAAAATCAATAAATGAAAAAATTTTTTGTATTTTTTAAATTTTTAAAGACTTTTTATCAAAAACGTTCTATAATACATTGTATAAAAAATCTCTCGAAACAAAACGAAATATGAGGTGAATATATATGACTAAAAAACAAAAACAACGATTAAGACGTAGACGTAGGAGAAGATTTTTTTGGCGCGTTCGGCAAATAACTTTTTTAGTAGCTTGTATTATGCTCATTTTTGCACTCGGTAGTACGGTGTATCACACCATACTTTTTCATGGCAAAACAAAAGTGGAACGCCAAGTATTAAAACATAAGAAAGATTACCCAAAATCCCTAATTGATTTTATGAATCAAAATGATGAAACAGGAATTGATATATTTGTTTCTAACTATGAAAAATATAAGGATAAGCATTTTAAAATTAGCTTAGCTGGAGATTATAAAAAGAACACCATTCCTCATCTCGTTCAATGGGATAAACGCTGGGGATATGAAATTTTTGATGACACTTATTTTGGCATTTCAGGAAGTGCTCCCACTTGTCTTTCTATGGTATCTGTTGGTTTAAGTGGGGATTTAAATTCCAACCCACTCGTAATTGGACAATACATAACCAATAATGGTTACTTATCAAACGATCATAAACTCAATTCGGACTTTATGACAGAAGGGATTGAATACTTTGATATTACTGGTACAAAAACTGCTGTAAAACAATCAACAATGAAAAAATTGATACAAGATGGAAGTCCTCTTATTGCTAAATTAAAAGAACCTGTCTTTTTAGAGCGAGAACACTATATCGTCATTTATGGATTCGATAAAAAAGGAAACTTTATGATTTATGATCCAGCTAGCAAGACAAACAGCAAAAACGCTTATTCCTTTGAGGAATTAAAAAATGACATTGATACTGTTTGGGCGTATACATTGATTTAAGTACAAAGTGTGCTTAATTTCCTATCACATAGAAAGAAAGAGCAACGATTTTACATATCGTTGCTCTTTCTTTCTACTACTTACTTAATTGTTATTGGAAGTTGTGACTTTTAACACTAAATTTTTGCGTTCACTTTCCATTAATTCTATTATTTTCTTAAACAAATTTCTTATTTTTTTCTAAAACTTACATGATCAATATTGCACCAATCTCCACCATTGGCAACCGTATAAATTCCCACTTCGCATTGACCATTTGTAACCTTGATATTATCAAGAACAACTTTATTCCATCCAATATCACTAATTGGCAATGTCTGATTCACTTCATCTCCACCATAATTTTTCGCATAAAGCTGACAAATATCTTGCTCTGCATTTGTCATAACCCAAGCCGTTAATGTATATGTACCATCTTCTAAGCCAGTTAATGTCTGATACGCTGAGCAACTATAATCATTTTCTGACCAAAATGTTAATTTATAATCTCCGTCAAAAGCATTGCCCTCTGTCTTAATGGTACTTTCTGCTGTTCCATCTGCAAACCATAGATTCCAATTCGAAGGTGTATTTGTGTATCCATCTGACTCGAATCCTGAATTTTGAATCAGATTTTTTGACGGTGCTTCAAACATACTCATAGAATCTAACGCATTTCCATTAAAATCAAATAGCGCTAAATTATCCCAAGGATTTGATAAAATACCATCATCATCTATATACTCTTTTCCTGCTTCAGTTCCCCAATAAGCCCCTTCAACAGGAATCCATTCCGGTGCCCAATAAAAGAAACCAAGTCCTCTATTTTCTGGAACATTTAATAACACAGCTTCTAGGTCATTCATAAAGGCTGTCTGCCCCTCTACGGATGCTTCATAACCCCCAATCGCTTCATCTGTCGAACTAAAGGAACTTCCAAGTCCATCACCATCTTCTAAGGTAAAAGCATAGGCTGTTTCTACAATCATCACATCTTTATCATATCTCTCACTAATATCATTTAAGTTATATTGTAGATCATCCATTGTTCCATGCCACATCGGATAATACGTTAATCCAATAATATCGAAGTCCAATGTATATCCACAAGATGTCACACCGTCAAACCACCAACGATATAAAGAATTACTTCCACCATTATCTAGATGTAGCACAATCTTTGTCTGATCTCCCACAGCATCTCTTACCCCATTAATTGCTTGATATAACAATTCAGAGAGCTGTGTAAAATCGGTTATATCTCCTCCAACTTTTCCATCATCCCATAAAATTCCAGAAGAAGTTTCATTTCCAACCTGTACCATATCTGGAATGATTCCATTGTTTTTAAAATCATTCATCGTATCTTTCATATACTGGTAAAGAGTTGTTTTTAGCTCTTCATAAGATAAATTTGCCCATGCTTTTGGTTTTGATTGTGTCCCTGGATCCGCCCAATAATCACTCAAATGAAAATCGATTAAAACTTTCATTCCCAACGCTTTGGCTCTCTTTGCCATGGCAAGTGTTGTTTCAAAATCATTTCCTCCACCACCATAGCTATTTCCATTCTCATCATACGGATCAACCCAGAGGCGCAGTCTGACATAATTGGAACCATGACTATTTAAAATAGTAAGAGCATCTTTCTTTGTTCCATTGTCATAAAATCTTCCTCCTAACTCTTCAATCTCATTTAGCATGGAAACATCTGCTCCACGAATGAAATCTGAATAGTCCTCGTTTTGCCTTGCAGCGAATACATCTGTTTGCATTCCGCCAAGCATCATTGCTGCTACCATAACTCCTGATAATAACTTACTTAATTTTCTTTTCAATATAATACCTCCTACACATAGATCAATTAATAGATAAATTTATTTCATATCTTCGTATTAAAAGATATAAAATCCATTTCATTTAACCCTTAACTCCTCCAGCTGTTAATCCATTTTGTATATATTTTTGTAACAGCATAAAAATTATCATAATCGGTAGCGATGCCAATACTGCCGCTGCTGCAAATAGTGTCCAATGTGCCGCAAACTGATTCGTAATAAAAGATTGTAATCCAATCGCTAGTGTGAAATTTTTTGGAGATTGTAAAAATACCGAACTAATAACGTATTCACTATAAGTCCCTATGAATGAAAATAAAAAGATAACAACTAGTTCCGGCACTGCTAGTGGCAAAATAATCATAAGAAACGTCTTAAAATGTCCAGCTCCATCCACAAATGCTGCTTCATCTAAATCCTTTGGAATACCGTCCATATATGATTTTAAAAGCCAAATATTAAACGCACTTCCTGCTGCCAATACTAAAACAATGGCTAAGAAATTATCAGCAAGCCCAAATTTATAAATTAAAATATAGTAACCTGCTAATGCCATACTGTTCGGGAACACTTGCAATACCAAAAGTCCCATTAACCCTTTTGTCCGCCCCGGAAATCGCATCCTTGAAAAAGCATATGCGGCTAAACTCGTTAATATAAGCTGTATGATAGCTACGATCAAACAAAGTTTTAATGAATTTACGACCCATAAAACGAAATCTGTCTCTTGAAAAAGTTCCTTATAATTATCAAATCCCAGTTTGTTTGGAACAATCGAAGATACAAAGAAACTATCACCTTTTGAAAAAGATGCCATAAAAATCCAAAAAGCTGGAAACAGTACTAAAAGAATCGTAATCCAAATCATAATTCTACTAAGCCATAAAATTCTTTTTTCCCCTTTTTTGACTCTACTTTTTTCCGCCTTCATCGCTCCACCTCCTTAAATGCCCCAGATAGATGCAGGTTCAGGAGGGTTAGTGCTCCTACAATAACAAACGCAATGACACTTAATGTGGCAGATAATTCATATCGATTTGACCATGTTGTCATCTTATAAATGGTACTAGCTAAAATATCAGTGCTTCCAGCAAATTGTGAGCCCGCTCTAGCAGGTCCCCCTTGAGTGATCATGTAAATATTTCCAAAATTATTAAAATTAGATGCAAAGGTCGATACAATCAAAGGGATAGATAAACGGGTAATCATCGGAAATGTAATTTTTTGAAAACACTGCCATCTTGATGCCCCATCAATTCGGGCCGATTCATAATAAGTCGGCTCGATTGCTTGTAATCCCCCAAGACACACATTTAGCATATATGGAAATCCTAACCACAAATTGACAAGGATAATCGCAAATCTTGCCCAAAATACATTTGTTAGCCAAGGAACTCCCGTTCCCCCAAATACTTTTAATAAACTGTTGATTCCGCCATATTGCTCATTTAACAAACCTTGCCACGCCAAAATTGCTATGGTTGCCGGAAGTGCCCATGGTATAATTAAAAGCCCTTTATATAGTTTCGCTTCTTTCATATGTGGATTATTCAATAAAATAGCGAGTAACATTCCGATAAAATAAGAACCTACGGTACTTAAACTAGCAAATACAATCGTCCATCCTAAAACAGGAAAAAACACTTTACTAATACTTCCACTAAACACATCGATATAATTTTGAAGACCAATGATATGAAAATCTTCTAAATGATACATATTATAGTTTGTAAAAGAAATAAAGATTGTATATAGAATTGGCAACACTGTAAATATCAAAATAGAAATAAGTGCAGGCATTAAAAATGGATATGCAACTCGATTTTTCTTATATTTTTGCATGTTTTTCTCCTCTATAATATGTACTATTTTCCTGAGTTCATCAATTCAATTCCTTCCTTTAACTGCTCTTCTATATAACTTGCAGCTTCTTTTGGCGTACATTGTCCGTTTAACATTAACTTCATATTATCAGAAAATGGTGTCCACACTTGCCCCATTTCAGATACAGTTGGCATTGGCTCTCCATAAGAAACTTGTTCAATGAAACTTTCTGTAATCTCATCTTTTTCAATGGCTTCTTGTGCTTCTAATTGTGCTGGTATTCTTCCGCCGGCTTCATAGACTGCTTCTGGTGATTCTTCCATTAAATACTGATAAAAATCCCATACACCATCTTTATTATCAGATTTCGAACTTACAAACCCAACCTGAATTCCAACTGGGGTTACAAAATTCTTTCCATTTAATGTTGGCATCGGTGCTACTGCAAATGATACACCTGAAGAATTGAATCCATCAACATCCCATGGACCTCCAATATAAAACGCTGTCTGTCCACTTTGGAAGTTTCCTTTGGCAGTATCGCTTGTAATATCTGATCCAAAGAACTGATATTCATTTGCTAAACGATTAATAAACTCATACGCTTTCACAGCACCTTCATTTCCAACTCCAATGTCATTGACATCATAGGCTCCATCCTTATATTGGAAAATATAGCTATCATAGGCTCTTAAAAATCCTAAGTCATAATAAATACTCGTTGCTTCAAATTGGATACCACCTTGTTCCTTAGCAACCTCAAGAAGTTCTTCCCATGTTTCTGGAGCTTCTTTTACTTTATCTGTATTATAAAATAACGCATTGGTTTCAACTGCAATTGGAACTCCATAACGCATCCCATTTGCATAACACGCAATCGTAGAAGCACTTACATAATCATCATCAGAAAAAACATCTTCTGGCACTTCTTCTACTAATCCCGCATCAATATAATTAGCAAGCTGATCGTTGGCTAACCCATAAATTCCATCTGGTCCATCCGCACTTTTCGTTGCCTGAACAAACTGTTGAATATCTGCGGTTTCATGAATGACTTCTACTTTCTGCCCTGTTTCTTCCGTATATTTTTCAGCATATTCCTGTAAAACCTTCGCTTCATTTTCAAGATTTGTCCATATGACTATCGAGGAATTTTGTGAATTTCCACTTCCTTCTTGCGTATCACTGCTTTTACTGCCGCATCCAGTAAGAGCCATTGTCATGGCTAAACAAATACTCATTCCTATTCCAAGATGTTTTTTTATCATATCATCCTTCTCCTTTATTCATTTATTTTTTATTTTATTACTTTTTTGTTCTTATTAAACACCCTATATTCTTATCTACATATCCTTAATAATCTCCCATGCTGGCAACGCATTTCCATCGTAATCAAACAGCGCTTGATTTGCCCATGAATTGCCCTCTGGTGCTTCATCGCTCATATAAATTTGTCCTTCTTTTGCCCCCCATGTACTTCCCTTTATTGGTAACCATGCTGGTTCCCAGTATACAAAACCTATTCCTCGGTTATCTTCTATCGATTTTATGCAGGTTGCTAGATCATGTAAAAATTCTCCTTGTCCTTTTGGCGTTGGTGGATACCCAGCGCTTTGTGCTAACTCATTATTAAAAATAAGAATACAATTTTCCTTTTCCTCCACAGTAAATCCATAGGCTGTTTCCACAATAAGCACGTCTTTTTGATACCGTTTACTAATATCTTGTAAATTGTTTTCTAAATCCGATAAACTACCATGCCAATATGGATAATAAGATAACCCAATAATATCATAATCAAGTCTTGCTTCTTTTGCTTTATCAAACCATTCTCTATATAATCCATTGTCTCCTCCATAATCTAAATGAAGGATAATCTGAATTGTTTCATCACACTCTCTTACAGCGCGTATTCCTTCTTTTAATAAGGAAAATAAATTCGCATAGTCCCTGTTTTCCTGTTCGGATTCACAGTAACGATAGCATGCTATTTGTCCTTCTGGCCACAAAAATCCATTTGTAATCTCATTTCCTACCTGTACCATTTTAGGCAATAGTCCTCGTTCTTTTAAAAGCTGTAAAGTATGTAATGTATATTCATACACTGCTTTTTGTAATTCTTCTAACCCAAACAGTTTCCACTCTTTTGGCTTAATCTGCTTCTTTGGATCCGTCCAAAAATCACTGTAATGAAAATCTAAAATATAAGGAATCTCTTGTTCCTTTGCTCTTGTGGCTAAAGAAATCAATTTTTCTAAATCATTCGTTCCACCACCATACGATTCCTGCTTTTCGTCATACGGATGATTCCAAAGTCGAAATCGTAGCATATTTGCCCCCTTTTCTTTTAAAATGGTAAAAAGCTCTTGCTCCTTTCCCTCATTATAGTAATGAACCCCTAACTCTTCTAGCTCTGGTAACATAGAAATATCCATTCCTTTTATAAAATCCATCTACTACCTCCTCTTTCTCAATCTCATGAATGATTTTGAACCACATGATATTTTAATAATTTTTTTATTAATTAAATAGTAAAATATTTACTATGATGATAACACTCTTTTCATCACTTGTCAATCAATTTTCGTCCTTTTCCATATTTTATACAATTTATATCAAATATTTTTATACATTTTAACTATATAAATTTGTATACACCAAATTTTGACCTGCTATCCCAAATTACTTCTCTAGCATATGTGAAATATGAATTTTTTACAATTGATACAACTATTGTTTCATTCTATTATCTTTATATAAACAATAACACATATCGTATATATCATTTTATTTTTTAACTTATTTTACAGATACACTCTTTGCCGCGCTCAAGCGGTTCGTGAAGCAAACATTTCTTATCTGCGAGCTGCGCATTGTTGCACGTAGTGCTTTTTATTTCATAGGAATCCAACGCTTTCATACATTAACTCAACAAGATATTTCCTATAAAATAAAAAAATGAATGAGTCAGCTTCGCAATCCAAGCACTCATCCATTTTCTTATATTATATATTTTCTTATGGAAGAAAACTTTTTCGAAAGACAGGTCTTCCATTGATATAAACAGTTTTTGTAATATCTCTCTTTTTTATCATTCTCTCTTGTAAAAGATCAAAGGTACTTTCACACATAATTGGTATATCAATGTGGAATGTTGTAAGGGGTGGTGATACATACTGTGCTAACTTAATGTCGTTAATACTAAACACTTCTGTATGTTTTGGCACGACAATCCCCTCTTCTTGAAATGCCTGCAATAAGCCAACAGATAGTGTATCTGTTGCTACACAAATAGCCTCTGGTAATTGCTTTCCTTTTATAATATCCTTTCCAATACGATATCCTTCTTGTACAGTAAGTACATTTGCAATATAAATATTTTCCTCTTTTAACACATTATAATATTTTGCACTTTCTCGAAAAGACCACTCTCGGACATCCATACGAGGTTCTTCTGTATGAATGTCATAATCCATCTTCCCTATAAAAGCAATATTTTGATACTTCTTTTCTATGAATTTATCTACAATTTGTGTTACCATAGAGTCCAAATTTGGTCGTACAGAATCATACATGCTCTCATCTGGAGAAACGTCCACAAAAATCCCTTGTTCCGTAATCCCTCGTAAATATTCAATTTCTTTTTGTGAAAACCATCCAATCCCAATAAACGCCTTTGTACTTTTGGGAACAGAAGCAATTCCCTCTCTTTTATATATCACTTCTAACTGCACATTTCTCCATTTTGCTTGGGCAATCATTTCTTCTAATAAAGATTGATAATACATATCTTCTAACTCTTCTTCATGAGCTGCCCAAAATAATAACGCCACATTATCAATTTTTGGATAAACAATTTTTTTCTTATATCCTATCTCTTCTGCTACTTTAAAAATGGCTTTCCTTGTTTCTTCATTCACCGATATCGTTTTATCATAATTTAAAACCCTAGATACTGCTGATGAAGATACCCCAACCTTTTGAGCAATCTCTTTTATCGTCGCCATTCCTATTCCTCCTCTGTAATTT